>JAEORY010000628.1 GCA_016840645.1 Candidatus Borrarchaeota archaeon
TTTCACCTTTTTTCTTACCATACTGTTTTTTCATCGATTTCATAATTTTTTTACCTTTTTCAGTCATTGGCATAATTATTCCTCCATCATTATGTTAGCTTGACTAATTCCTTTGCCTGCAAGACTAACTCCAGCTCTTAATTTAGCTAAATCTTCGTTTTGATCCATCTTATCTTCAGCTAATTCTCTTGCTTGCATCAATTTTGCTCTATCAAGGTCTGCTTTTTCTTGGTCAGCTTGTTTTTTTCGTTCATTTTCCATTGCTCTTAGGTCAACTTCTCTTGATTTTAGTTTTAGAAGAGGGTCATTATCAAATTGAGACGTAATTTCCTTCTCTTCTTTCGCAAAATCAGCTGTTAACTCTGCAACAAGTACTGCTTTTCTCGCTTCAATGTCTTGAGAAAACTTTTGTAGCTGTTGTTGAGCCATTGGATCTTGTTGTGCTTGTACTTGTAGCACTTGAATTTGTCTTAATTGTTCTGCAAACTCTAATTCTACTTGTTCTTGAGCCATTAAACTGATGTGTTCAAGTATATTTTTCTGTATTGAAGCCATAACCATAGGATTATTTCTTACAATGTTAGTAGACATGAACGTTAAATGCGCTGTAACGTGTGCTCTGTGATCTTGAGCTCTAAATGCTTGGAAAGGTTTTGCTCCTAACGCATTGATGTGCTCTAAACTTGGATCCATAGGTTGTACTGGAGCAGGTGGTGGTAATATTTGATCAATATTTTTTACACCTAACGCTTCGTACATTTTTCTATAAGCAGAATACAAATTATGTATTTGTGGATTCGATGTTGCAAGTTGTAATTCTGTTTGGGCCATAGATATTCTTTGAGCCATTGAGAATATATTTGGATCTGCAACAGGTAAAATATCTACTCTGTCATCAAAATCCATTTGTTTAATTTCTCTTCTTCCACCAACTACATCAAATGGATAAACCGGTGGTAAGTAAGTTTTAAATACTTTTGCAAGTAATCTAAATTCTTTTTTCATTCCTGAATACAATCTTTTGTGGATTGCAGACATAACTCTTGAACCTCTTTCAAGTAATGCAACTGTAGTTCCAACTGCAGCACTTTGATTTCCTTCACCCACTTGCATATCAGCAATAGCCGCGAATCTTTGACCTGCAGAAACAACAACACCCATTAATTGTAATAATGTTGGACTTGGTTCTTTGTAAGGTAGAGTCATAAATGCATCTCTTAAATTACCGCCTGGTGCATCTACATCTCTAAACTCACCTGGCTGTAATGGAGCCGCTTCATCTCTAACTCTAATACCTCTTTGTTTAAATCCAGCAGGTAAATTAGATAAAGTTCCTGCATCTAATAATTGACGGAGAGCAGCTGTTGCAGTTCTGCTCAATCCGCCAATCATATGAATTAATCCAAAGCCATAAAACCCTAGACCCGGTAGAAATTTAAAATGGACAAAATATTGGATTTTATTTCTCTTTGGATCTGTTGGTTCGTAGTTTCTTCTGATTGATAAAACTTTTCTTGAAGTTTCATCAACAGTTACGATGTAAGGTAATTTTATTCCTGTAGGGTTTAATTCATCATCTTTATCTTCAAACCCTTCTAAATCTAAATTAACATGACACTCTAAAAGAGTGTATACCATTTCTTGTTTACCTGATTTTCTAGTTCCTTCTAGTTCTCGTTCTTTTTTCTCAATCTCATCTTCTTTGTCTTGTGGTTTTTGTAATTCTATATCAGAATAGAAACCAGCGACTTGTTGTTTTCTTAAATCGTTTTCAGATATTTTTATTGTTTCGATAATTGCGTCCGCATCATCTAATGAGGTAGCTGAATACGGAACTACTAAATCATCTGCAGGTACAAACTTAGAAACAGCTCTACCTAACAGTTCATCATAGTAAACTTTTTTAAATGTAGAACCTGCGAGTGGTAAATGAAATAACATTTGATCAAACTCTGGTTCATACTCTTCCATCTTCTCCATTAATTCGTAGTTCATGTAATCTTTAACACGTTGAGCTTGAGCTGCTTTTGCTTGATCTGGATTACCAACTATTTGAGTTCTGACTGGTCCTTCAGCAGGTAATAATTCTTTGTAAGCTCCTGCTTGGAATTGTGTAACAGCTTCTGCAAGCACCGGGTGTGTTGCACCTGAAGCTCCAGTAAAAGGTTCTGTTCTTTGGTCATACTTAAAACCTAATAAATCTAAACCTGTTTTATAAGTTTGTTCCCAATCTTTTCTTGATGCTTTGTAGTCCATGTAATTTTCTACAAGCTCATTTCCAATTGGATCTGTAATATCTTCTGGAAGTAATTCTGCTAAATTATCAAAGTGAGTTGGTTGCCCTTCGATGTTAACTTTGCTTGGATCAAAATTAACTTCAACACTTCCATCTTCTTGTTCGTTTACTTCAACGGGTTGTTCAGAAAGCTCTTCAGCTTTCTGTTGTTCAATTTCGATTTCCTCTTGAGGATCAACCTCGATTGATGTTTTTACGTTTGGTAACGATTTGTCTATATCTGCCATTTATATTCTCCGGTGTATTGGATGTTTTAACCTGTTTTAGAGGAATATTCAAGCCTTGTGGATTGGGTCCTCTTTTAGGTGGTATTGTGGTTGTTAGTTTTTTAGTCATAGTCTGAAAAGTCTTGATAATAAGGACTACCTTCTTCACCAGATCCATATTTAGTTTCTAAATATTCTGCTTGGGATACTTGATTTTCATTTAGGTCTTGTACTTTTTTAAGTTTCTCTTCTCTAATTTTTAAATCTGTTTCATCTAATTGACCTGTTGCAAATTGTTTTAAACTAGAGACATCAGAGTTTAAATCTTCAATTCCTTCTACAATATTTTCACCGTCAAATTCTATCTCATAATCATCAGGTCCCATTCTTATTCCTCTCGG
>JAEORY010000044.1 GCA_016840645.1 Candidatus Borrarchaeota archaeon
GATTTCATAGTTAGCGATTCGGCGCACCTTCCATTCAAAAATTCAGCCTTTGACATTGTTTTACTTGTGGCTGTACTTCATCATCTCCCCTCGTATGGTGAGCGCCAGAAGACCCTTAAAGAAACTAGTCGTGTCTTAAAGGAAGAAGGAAAGGCCATTGTTACTGTCTGGAGATTATGGCAGAGAAGGTTTCTAAAGTATGCAATAAAGGAATTTTTTAAGCGGATATTTGGCAAAAGACAAAAAGAGTTTGGAGATATCTATAGGAGATGGAGAACAAGTGACAAAAAATATGAAGTCTATAGATTTTATCATCTGTTTCGTTTCAAAGAAATAAAAGAACTCATCAAGAACACGCAATTAAAACTTGTGCATCTTGAAAAATTGGGAGGAAAAGGTGGAAAAGAAAACTTCTTTGCTTATCTTGCAAAAGATAGGTAGAACAGATTTCAATGGAATATTAAATCAGCACTTAACTCTCAATCATCCGCATATTGCGTCTTACAAATGCCTTTTCATCATGAAGATTTTTGCATTGAATGAATCAACAAAATATTTGATTTTTATCAGTTCTACCTATTCATCATCGCTTCTCGCATCAGGATACCGTCGTCTCTTCATTCAAAATAGATATGCGAACTAAAACTTATTATCTTTGTTATCGAAATTCTAAACCAGTAAAATATCTTCAGTTCACTAGATCAAAAAATCAAATTTCAAATCTTAGAAGTGCAGCTATATTACCAAGTGAATGAAGTGTCTTCCCAGAGTCATGAAGTGAACTGATAATCACGATCTCCCCTCCTGCTTTTTCGATTTGATGTAAGAGACCTTCAAGTTTTTTCCTTTTTTCCATATCAAATTCCCTTAATAGCTCGTCGAGTACAAGCACAGTTTCTATAGCACCATACCTTGCTGCGTTTTCAACATCTTCAAAACCATAAGACACATTTCGTTTCTCCTTACCTAATCTGGCAAGGAGTTCCTCTATGAGCCTATTTTCAATTGTTATTTGATAATCTTCCAGAATTCTAGAAGTTACACCTCTTTTAATGACTTCTTGAACTCCGTTAGGGCCTCCATTGCTTACATTTTCTATAATCACGTTTTTTACCAGTTCAGGAAATTTATTTTTAAGATATTTAAGAAAAGAGTCCTTAGTAAAACCAGGGCCAGCAATTATCAATGTTTCAATATCTGAGTTCATATGTTCTTTAATAGTATTAGCAACATCACTAAAAAACTTTAGAAGAGTTTGTTCATATTGCTTCGCACTTGCTTTTCTTGTGATACTATGGCGAATATTTGCATGAATAGTCGTTGCATACTCAGTTACGCTTGCTACACACGCCTCTCCTGTTTCTATAACGACAATTAAAATAGGAGGTCTTTTTATCTGCTCAACAGCTTTTTGTAGGCGCTTTAGCGTGTATTTAGGCCAAAAATCTTTTCTTAATTTAAAACGTGTTCCATTTTCTAGATTTATCGTATGATAGTCACCTAGGGATATAAGATCCTGCGGTCCTGCAGTAATTTTTCCAGTAACACGCAATCTATTTGAGAAACTGTGATAAGTGACTTTTTCGACTTGGATCTCAAGAAATATAGGACGGCGTTCGCCCTTATCGGATTCCTCGTCAGAACCCTTTTTTTTAATTCGTCTAGTAGTTCTTGCTGATAGAAAGTCACCAGGGAGAATGATATTGTAGCAAACCCATAAATCGTCTAAACTTTCTATCTTCACTCCAATAGTACCCTTTTTATCTAATTTTTTTGTTTGCACAGAATTCACTGCTCCGCCTCAAGTAAGCCCCTACCCTTTAGGGTGGGGAGGAATTGAGGCAGCTTTTCACTTATATTAGGGTCTCTCCAGTTTTAAATAGTGTCACCACCACAGTGTCATCTTATGAAAGTGGTTGTGACCGCCAAAGTCAAACTGGATGATGGTTCTGAAGTATTGAATGGCACCATGAGAGTCTATGCTCAAGCGGTCCAATTGTGCATTGACACCGCCTGGCGACATAACATTACCGCTAAGGCACCATTGCAGCGACGCTGTTATGCTGAGGTGAAAGAGCGATTTGGACTTCAGGCGCAACTAGTGATCAATGCCATTACCCAAGCGGTTGAAATGGTCAAAAGCGCGAAATCCAAACCAGAAGTTTCCCCAGAACTGGCTATCAGGTATAATTTCCTGAGATGTGCCTCCATAGCTAAAGATTGGACGCGTCTTTCTTTGTCAACTATCAAGGGACGTGTAAAATTCAAGATAATGATTCCTGAAGTATTTGAGCAGTATCTGGAGTGGAAACTAGGAGAGAGCACCCTCATCAAGGACTATAAAGGGCGGTTCTTCTTCTGTTTTACCTTCTCCAAACAGACCGACATCCAGCCCTACGGTAGTAACCACTGTAAAATACTGGGTGTCGATCTGGGAGTGAATACCTTGGCCGTAACCAGTGACGGCGACTTCTTTGGCAGTGTCAAACCACAACGAATCCGCTGGGAGCGATTGGTGGCTGAACTCCAGTCTAAAGGCACACGTGCCGCAAAACGTAAATTACAACATGCAAGTGGTACGTGGAAACGGTTTATGACCTGGGTCAACCACAACGTTTCCAAACGAATCGTGGAGGCATTGTCCGAAGGGGATGTGTTGGTGATGGAGGACCTGACCTATATCAGGCAGACTGCTAACTAAAATAGGTGGGTACACAAGTGGGCATTTAGGGAACTACAACGGTTTTTAGAGTACAAAGCTACCCTGAAAGGAGTGAGAGTGGTGTATGTCAGACCCCACTACACCAGTCAGGAGTGTAGTCGATGTCATACTCGAACCACCCGACGTCATCGGGGCTTCTTTGAATGTCGTACTTGTGGTCATACCCTTAACTCTGATTTAAACGGTGCACGAAATATAGCCCAACGCTATAGGCGGATTATCGGGCTGGGCTGCAGTAAACACGCCCATGTTGTAGCGTATGATGAAGTTGAAACTCATCTGCACAGAAGAGGACTGAGACCAAGTACAGCTACAAGCCTCACAACTTTAGCGTGAGGTAGTTTACATCTGAATGTTTGCTACAAATAAAATCTATCGTAATAGTAGATGATGCATAAAGATATTTACCAGATTACAAAGATTTTAAAGCTTTATTCCTTAGACTAAAACTGTATAATAAAATCACGAAGGAAAAATTGAAAAATGAAGGATATTGTGAAGTATCCAGAAAATGGCTTATGAAGGAATGGATAGCTACCTTATTACAGCTTTGACGATTTTCATATTCTTTAAACGGTTTTATGTTAGATTTAGGGAATTTAGATTCAGTTTCAGGAGGTAAATAGATGAAAGTTAAAGAACAAATCAATTCTGGAGATTTAGTAGTACCTGGAGATGTATTAGGAGTTATTGAAGAATTTATTGCCGATAGCGGGACGTATGAAGAAGATGGATTAATTTTGGCGAGTATAGTTGGAAATGTTGATGTTAATACAAAGACGAAACGGATATCCGTTATCGCCAAAAACAAACCAATCACACCAGTTAAAGGAGCAATTGTTTTTGGAAAAGTTAGCGATGCGAAAAAGCAACTTGTTGATCTTACGATCGGAAAGATCGATTCCGATGAATTACATACTCCTATAACTGGTACATTGCATATTTCTTGTGTCTCTGAAAGTTATACAGAGAACATGACTGATGCATACCGGATTGGGGATATTGTAAAAGCACACATTGTAGACGACAAAAGACAACCATGTTATATATCAACTGTTGGACACCAATTTGGTGTAATATTAGCAAGATGTACAAGATGTGGGGCGTTTTTAAAAAGAAAAGGACGATCAACATTGAAATGTGCATCAACGGATTGCGAGAATATTGAACGACGAAAGATTTCTGAGGATTATTTATCGATTTGAGTTTGAGGTGACTTACACCAAAAATAAGTGCAAAGGCTAATGCTTAACACTTATTTCATATTTTTCCTTTAAACGGTCAAGCTCAAGAGAGTGAAATGATTGGCAAGGACATACAAGAAGGAAATGATAATAAGGGTTAGCAATAACGAAGAACGTGTTTTTTTTATTAACCAGCTTGAGAGAATAAAAGTTGTAGATCTATATCTATCTGCAAAGCCAGGTTACATTCGTTTGCGCCTTGCAGGATCGCGCGAAAACGTTAAGCTCGCTATCTCAGAAATTAAACATATACAGAAACTAACAAAGGGTTTGCTTTATCCAGATAGGCAGGGTTTATTCAATTACGAAATAGGTTTTCTATTTCGTGAAGCAGGAGCAACAATTCGGGTAGAATTACTTCGAAAACTGCTTCAATACAAAGGGTATAAAATAGATAGTTCCGCTTCAGATTTCATCAAAAGTGATGCTCCACTTCAAGTTATAGTTGACTTAATTCACAGTCTAAACTCTCTGATAAGAGAGACTGAACTTAAACCAAAAATCGTCAGAGAAATGATAGCAACCCTTGCTGTACTGACTGATTTAGACCCCTTCACTATCCTTGAACGTGCGCTGGAATTGAAAATGATTAGAAAGGAAGGTGAGGATCGATATAGTTTTGCCGTAAACATAAACAACTTTTTAAAAGCATTCATAAGCAATCATATTGACGATAACGAAAACATCTAGTTCGTCATGTTTATGAATAGTTGACTAGAGTCATATTAAAGAATTTCAAGAATCACAGAATTTCTACGTCATTCTTATTTCGCTCCTTATTGAAGGGCATTACTAGGTGATGGAAATGAAAGTAAATATTTTAGATATGAAGAAAGAGAACAATAGTCTTGAATTTGCCATCGAAGGTGAGGATCACACTCTTTGTAATGCATTACGAAACATATTATTAGAGGATGATAATGTGGAGTTTGTTTCATACAAGATTGAACATCCAACTCATGCAAATCCAATTTTTTATATCAAAACTAATGGACAAAAAACACCAACTGAAGCACTTATCGATGCTTCCGACAAACTGTCTGGGCTTTGCAATGAAGTACTAGACAAATTTCAAGAGGCCCTGAAGTCTTAGCAGTCTATGAAAAAACGTTAACTCATCAATCGAATAATTTTGGCGCTTTAAAAAAGTTTTTTTCTTTTTTTGGCGCATTTTTAAGCGTTTCTTCGGTTGAAAGCGTAGGTTCTATGTGATCATCTCGAAACCTGTTTTTGATATCAACTACATGAAAGGTAGGCTTGATCAATGAGATGTCAATCTCATCTAGTTGATGAAAGAACTGCAAAATTTCATTGAACTGTTTTGTGAATTGTTTCTTTTCTTTTTCCGTGATTTTTATTTTTGCAAGTTCTGCAATATGCTCCACTTCTTTTTCTGATAACGACATAGATTTGACCTACTATGTTCTTATTTACAATGCTGTGGGAAATGGGTGATGATGGGGCCGCCAGGAAATTCAAATAAAGACACGGTGTCCCTATTTTTTGAACCCAGGATCTCCCGCGCCCCGGGCGGGAATCATACCATGCTAGACCACATAGAGCCCATATTCTTTGTGAATAGGGGTGGCCCCAGTAATCAGCCCCATATCTAAAGCTAATATGAAAGTGCGTGCATATGGCAAAATGTGGGACTATTTAAGGATTTTTATTCTTCTTGATAGATTTTTTTATACTCAAAAATAGGTAGGAACACAAAATTTATTAGGCAACTTCTATCTCTGTTGTTTCAAGTATTTAGGATGTATTAGCTATGGTCACAAAAGTATATTATTCGCCCACTTTAGAAATTGCTGGTGCGGCATTGTTTGGTGCTTTGTCAATAGTAGTTTCATTTTCCGCTGCATTCATTCCAAGATTACCTTGGGGGATCGCCTTGTTCGATCCGATTGGAATCGTTTGGATCGTCTGTTTTCTTATTTTTGGTATTCGTTCAGGTATAATCTGTAGTGTGGCAGGAACCATGGGTTTAATGTTTTTTGACCCATTTGCTCCCATTGGACCATTGATGAAGTTGGCGGCTACATTACCAATGATAGTGTTACCATGGGCGATCTTAAGAATTAAAAACAAAGAATCATGTTCTGGGCGCGACTTTGCCTCCACAAAACTTTGGTTTTCTTCGGGAGTGATTGCAACTCTTATAAGGATTGCTATAATGCTTCCGATAGTTATTGTCGTAGTAAGTCTTCTATTTGGAACGCCTTTAATGGAGATTGTAACATATGTATTGATATTGAATACGTGGCAATCAGCCTGGGATATAGCAGTTCCGTGGGTTATTGTATATCCTACAAAAATCTATGAGAAGTATTGTATTTGGTGAACTACCTCACGCTAAAGCCGTAAGGCTTCCTGTTTCTGTGACCATACTTGCGTTAACGTAGGATATCTGAAATAATTCATCACAGACTCAAGCTATGGGGCTTTCTTGTGTCGTTACATGTAGAGTTCAGAAGTTCCAAAACGCAGAGAGAGAGTTCTTGAGTTTTGTTACAATTTTTTGGGTGTATTCATAATTGATATCTTGATTCTCTTCTGGAGGTGCTTCTTCAACCTCAATGCCGAGCCCTGCCATCTCAGAAATAGAAACTAACACGCCCATTTGTAAACCTCTTTGACTGTATCCTCCTTCAAGCGCCGTAACAAATGCGTTGTTTTTACATTTTTTTGAAAGTTCTTTTGTAATGCGGAAAATTTCTTTGTAGGCATATGTAGTTAATGCCATATGCGTGAGAGGATCGCGATAGTAGGTATCATAGCCTGCTGAGACTAAAATGAACTCTGGTTCGAATTGATCAATAATAGGAATAACAATTTCATTGACAGCATAGAGATAAGGTTCATCAGTTGTTAAAGGACGTAGAGGAATGTTCACATTGTACCCAAGACCTTCACCAACTCCAAGGTCTTCAATATAGCCTGTTCCAGGATAACAAGTCAAAGGATCCTGATGAAGTGAGATATATAGCACTTCTGATGAATCATAAAAAATGTCTTGTGTCCCATTCCCATGATGACTATCAATATCTAAAATGGCAATTCTATCCATTTCGTGTTTTTTCAAAAGATAATTCGCAGCAATAGCCACATTATTGAAAAAACAGAATCCCATGGCTCTTTTTTTCGTCGCATGATGTCCAGGAGGGCGTACTATCGCAAAAGAGTTTTCAACTGCTCCTTGAATACATTGTTCGACAGCTTCAATCACACCACCTGCAGCAAGTAATGCAATTTCAAAAGTTCTTTGTGATGCTACTGTATCTGGGTCAAGATAACCTCCACCTTCTTCTGATGTGCGCTTCACAAGTTCAAAGAGTTTCTCAGAATGTACGGCTAACACATCTTCTGGAGTTGCTGGTTTTGGCTCAATCAATTGAATTAATGGATTGGCAAACACATTATATTCATCTAAAATTTGCTTAATTAAAATTAGTCTTCTTCTTGCTTCAGGATGGGTTGATCGGGTGGGTATATGTTCCAGATATTCTGGTGAATAAATGATACCAGTTGTCACAGATTCCACCATTTACTATAGTTTGCTTTATGAAAACTTTCCAAATACCTAGAAAATGGTATTAAGAGAGTATTTCTTCAATAGAAGACACTGTTTAATAAATGTATGATAAACGTATCTATAAGGATTATTTTTTAGGCTCTTACAAAACAAAAAGAATCAATGTTTGCTGAGGTTTCTTCGTTGGGCTCTTTTTATAACCAGATTAATGAAATACCAGATCTCAATTGAGACGAATAAGATATTAGAAAGAAGTTAATCGCGTTTGACTAGGTTTTTTCTTTTCGATTTCTTCTTGTGGTAAATCTGGTGTATCAAATTCACGTCCTATTTGTTGAAAAATATCTCTAAGGACTGATCTACCTAGAGTTGGGATATTTAGTAACTTCACAATTGGCGCTTTTTTGAGATCTTCTATTGTCTTGATCCCATTTTTATACAATAAACGCCCTCTTTTTCTCCCAACACCTTTAATGTTGACTAATTCTGCAACCTCTTCTTTCACACCATATTTTACTCTAGTTCTGAGAGTTTCCACTAATTTTCGCGGTTCTTTTAGTTTGAAAAGCGTCGATATTTCAGATGCGGCGTAGAGCAGCCATTCAGCTGCTTCTGTCATATTAAATAAATCGCCAGAACTCACAGAATAGCGTATAGATAAATCTTCTTCTGAAACCTCATCAATCCAATCAAGTAGTACTTTAGCTGTTTTAACATTTGATAAATAAAACTCGAAATCTGGATCGTATTCATCAGGTATGTCAATTAAAAATTCATTGTAGTTATCCTCTACAAAGAACATCATTTCTCCATAATCTTTCTTTCGTAAGTAAAACTGAAGCATATTTGGTGTTGAGCAAATTAGGTGAAGAATACCTAGTTCGGTAATTGTCTCATCTTTATTGTTTTGAAGTGTATTTTTGATTATAGCACCTGATAAGGGATCTATATAAAGATTTGAAACACGTTTGCCAAATTTGGTTGCTATAATTTTTCCATTCTTATATTCAATCAACTGTTCTGTAATTAAAAAGCCAATCACATCAGAAATCACACCAGAGATTTCGTCAAGGGCGTACTGATGACCATAGAACGTCTTGGAAACCCACTTGTAAATGTCACCCTCTGTATCAACAAAACCTGTAGCAATAATACCTAAAAGATGACTTCTTAGAGAGGATAGCGCTGCAAGTTTTGAAGTGATTCTTTCTGTATCCCCATTTATATAGCGTTCCATTAGTTCATCTTTTTCTTCTTCTGACTTGGAAATTAGAATCGCCTCACCAACAGTGTCAAACTTTGGTCTTCCAGCTCTACCTGCCATTTGTTTATACTCAAGGACGGGTATTTCAACTAGGTTACCCAATCTTACTCTGCTAAAACTGTATCTCTTATAATCTCTGATGACAACTCGTCTTGCAGGCATGTTGAGCCCTGCTGCAAGTGTCGGAGTTGCACAAATTGCAAAAATAAGTTTCTCTTTAAAATACCTCTCAACTATCCTTCTATGGCGATAATCCATCCCAGCATGATGAAATGCTACTCCTCTTAAAACAGACTGCGCTAGACGTGCACGTAATGAAGTATCTGCTCCCATGGACAAAATTTCTTCTTTGATTCTTCTGAATCCATCTTTTTTCTCATTTGCTAAATAATTTGGGATAGATCGTGCTAATTTAGCAGCTAATGACATCGTCGATTTTCTTGTATTTGTAAAAACTATCATCTGTCCATTTTTGCGTAGCACATCTCTTAGCAAGTTTAACATAGGGTCTTCACTAGTTTGTTTTGTTTTTCTCTTCCTTTTCATGGCTGTTGTTTTTGCTTTGCTACTTTTCTCCGGTTGTATGGATGCGCTAGAGATCTCTTCTGATGATCCATCTTTAAACTCAATTGTCCCATTGTAATAAACACCTTCTCGTAAGATCACTGGTCTCCATTCGCTCAGAATTAATTTAGCATTTAACCACTCTGCAATTTCGTTCGCATTCTTTATAGTTGCAGAAAGTGCTAAAATTTGAGCTTCTGGATTTATTTGTCTAAGTTTAGATAGGGCTACCTCAAGTGTTGGGCCTCGACTCGGATCTGTAATGAGATGTATCTCATCACTTACAATAAGCGAAATATCTTTCATCCAAGAAACCTGATGTCGTAACAATGAATCGGCTTTCTCGTTAGAACAGATTATTATATCGAAATTCTTCAACCATTGATCTTTTGTATCAAAATCACCTGTACTTACTATCGTTTTAATTCCTAGCTTCTCCTCATATTTTTGGAATTCCTCTTTCTTCTCAGAAGCTAAGGCTTTTAGCGGAACGAGATAGATTACTTTACCACCCCATTCTAAAATATGCTTCAGCATAGCTAACTCTGCTATCAATGTTTTTCCCGATGCAGTAGGACATGCCAATAACATATTATCTCCATCAAGGACACCTTCTCGGATTGCATCTGCTTGCGGCGGATAGAGATCTATAAGTCCTTGGTTTTTCAATAAATCTAAAACTTCTTTGGGAAATGGAAGATTTTCTATTTTCACGTGGATAAAACTCCTCCGATTCAAAAGCAGATTCTTTTTTTGCGATTACAATTTAAATTACTCACCCTAATGAAAAGGGCTTTCGCTGGTTTGGTTTGAGAAAGATCTTTTAAGATTCACTAATTCGCTTAATAAACCCACTTTTCGGCTCATAAATTTCTCCACTCTGTTGTAGGTTATCTAGTGCACGCTTCACAAATGGAGGCTCAAAGCCTGCATCTTCTGCCCTCTGCATCAGTTTAGAAATGGGCACATTACCGCCCATTTCAACCTCCAAGCCTTTTATTAAATCAAGCAGTTCTGAAATCTTATCTCTAGTGCTCTTTGTTTGTCCAAGCATAATTGAATCAATATCATATCTTCCGCTTTCATCTACGCCAACTTGCTGTAATGAATACTTCATTAAGCGAATTGCTGCCTCGGCATCCTCAGCTGAGACTTCCTCCCGAAGCGCCATTTTTGCCCTTGCTTCGGATATTCTGACAAGTGCTTCTAATTGCCGTGCAGTTATTGGAATAGGGGAATTCGCTTCTTCTCCAGCTTTTCTCATACGTAAATAGAATTCTTGTAATTTTTCGCCTGCCTCTAATGTCAACTTTGGACGAATCCTGCTTTTGGCAAAGGCAATATATTTCCTAAGCAATACTGGATCGATTGGAGATTCTATCACCATAGAATCACCTTTCTCGTGAAGTTTTAAAATGTGCTCAGCAATTTCTCTATCGTATTCCGCATCTGGCTTGTCAGTTATTGTAAACAGTAAGTCGAATCGAGAAAGGATTGTCACGGGCAGTCTAATATTTTCAGCAGGCGTACCATGAATATTATAGCGACCTTTGTACGGGTTGGCGGCCGCAAGGATTGAGGTCCTCGCGTTTAATGTGGCGATGATTCCGGCCTTCGCAATTGAAACGGTGTTGTGGAGAATTAAACCTTGACTAATAAAGCGATGCGTTGGCTCTACCGTTACATCGTAGACATAAGGACATGCCCATTTTCCTGAATTTGGTATCTTCTCGATTTTTTTTATGCGAAGGCAACGTATATCGCTATCGAGCAGTTTTTCTATTTCGTTTATTTCTTTTTCAATTTGCTTGCACTCATTGAGGACTGCGTCTGCAAGTAGAATGACAATTTTATTCTTAGTTTCATCTGTACATCCCCCTCGTTCTAAATGACCAATAAATGAACCAGATCTGTTGATTTTTTGACCAGCAGTTCCCTGAGACCAATTAAGAATCCGCCTAGTAGCCATTATAGGTAGTGGCAACTTATTAAGATGTGCTTTAGCCTCATTAAACGCATTTTTTGCCTCATTAAGATGTTTCTGAAGCAATGTCCGAGTAATACCATAGCCTTCATTAATCGCACGGTAAAATGTCCCTTTGTAAGTTAGACCAATTCGCTTGAACAATTTCCTTATCTTAACTCCAATTCCAGGTGGAAAGACATCGTGATCGTAATTTGATTTCGCAGATCGATTTACCAACTTAGATATTTTTTTCATACGAGGATCCCATTGCTCGATAATCATTTGGAAGAAAAGCGGGAGACTGCTACCACGAATACATACCTTATATGAGTCGTTATAAGAATCATGGACTATTCGGCTTTGGATTCCAACACATAATAAAAGATCTTGATAATCAAGAGCAAGTTTAGGTGATGAGGTGCGATAGGACAAAGTTTCGGATTCTAAACTTCCATCTCCGAGAAAAGCAGCTTTAAGGAATTGTTTTACTACTAATTCTCCAGAAACAAACAACTGTGGCGGAATACGTTTATATTTTGCAGTGTTAAGAACTTCAGGAAAGTTTTCCCGGAAGAAATCTCTTAATTGGGCGGATACAAAGCGGAGTGTTCGATTACGATCGATATAGTTAATTCCCTCTAAACCAAAAAGATCCTGCATTAGTGATGAGATATCCTTCACGATTGGATCTAATGTGTTGCTAAAACCAAGTTCAGCAGAGGAGCCATCATAACTATATCCTTCTGATACAAAATATCCAAGAAGTCTAGCAATTTCCGGAGTTACACGTTCAGGAAGAGCAATTGATTTCGCATTATAATGTATTGGAATATCTGTGTTAAGCAAGGCTCCAGGATTATGACCACATGGCATAATTCGTGGTGCAGGCACAAAATCTCCAACCTTAATATCAGTAGCTGAAACTACGCTAATAGAATCTTCCCTAAAAACAAAAAGTGGATGCTCAGGTGTTACTATAATGTATCTGCCATTGCCAAATTTAATTCTAAAAAAGTATTCAGGAGAGGAATGACGACTTACACGAGCGATACAAATTCGACCCACCTTAAGAAAGTCTGAAGTAAATACCTCTAAGTCAAAGGATCGCATGTCCAGAATTTCGCAATTTATTCCTTGAACAACCTTTTTGGGATTACTTTCAAAGAGATTATCTACTAACTCCCCTATTGGTTCTCTAGTTCCATCTGCTAACAAGATTTCCGTAAATGGATGATAACTATGTTGTTCCATCGCCTCATGTATGGCGACCCTGTCTTCGGTTCTCATTTTGTCGAACTCATCAATACAAGCAACTCCCATATCAGAAAGTACAAGCGCGCCTGCCTCAAGCGTCATCTCTCCAGTATCAGCATCTCTCATTACCGCCGCAGTGTTATGTACAACTATGCCATTTGCTATGAAATTATGGGAGTCAGGTACTGTTAAATCGTATACATAAGGTTCTTGCGCATTGATTTCCTTCACTTCTTCAACTTCATCCCAAAAAATGTCTGATCGAGCGAGGCTCTTTAAAAGTTCGTATTTTTTGATATATTCTTCGTGTTGTTTTTTGGTGGATTCTATAATTGTCTTCCAATAATCAACAATATCGAGATTCAATTTCTTTTCAGTTCTTTTTAAAAGAGAAACAAAAACTCCAATTGGAATTCGGACATTTCTATCTTTTCGCAAGAAGTAGTCAGAAAGCTTTGTGCGTGAGATTTTTGCATATTTACCAATCTTTTCTATGGAGATTATTTTCTTAACTTCTTGATAGAATTTGTTTCTTGAGCTGTATGATATCTCTATACGATGTCTGAGCCAATCTAATTCAATTTTTTCAAGAAGATCCAAAAGTCTTTTGCTTGAGATATTTCGTCTTTCTAATTCATAGGGCGAAAATGAGCACTTACGCCCAGTTAATTCTCGACTTGTGTATCCATAAAACTCTACAATTTCTTTTAGGGTGAATGAAATACTAGGAATGTTATCTACATTCTTATGATATTCTTTCTGAATTTTACAATATTCCGATAACAGTAAACTCTTTTTTGGATGTTTGAAACCGATATTATTTTTGAATACAACGAGATCGGCATATCCGCTAATGGTGAGTTCATATTTTTCTTTCTTACCTACAATTTTCTTCCCTGATTTCATAATGACTGTTTTAGGTTTTCTTTTTCTGATGAAAGAAACGATTCCTAGAGTTGAAAGAGCATTTTTAACAAACTCTACCAAATTCTTGCTAGTTGAAGAAAAGCCAATTTGTGAAGATCCACCACTTGATCTTTTCGAAATCCATCCATCCGTGTCAAAAAGTGCTCTAAGAAAAGCATAAAGATATTCTTTTTTATAAAATATGATTTCTGTGCTAGGAGAGATATTATCCGATTTTGGTGCTTCACTAAGACCAAATTTTGAAAAAATATGATACATTAATGATGACCAAATGGCACAGGTTGCGGCTCTTTCGCAAGTATTTTTTGATCTATTAACATTAAAACCCATATTTTTGAAGAAGTGTTCGAATTCTTCCAATAAAATGCGTTCTCGATTATGGAATCTTAATTGCGTTCCACCATATCCTTTTTCACTTTTATCGACATAAATACTTCCATCTCCAACAATTAAACCCATTATATAGAACCAATCTTCATTCAGATTTTTAGGAAGTACATATTTGAAGCCATTTTTGGGTTCAACATAAATTTCATCACGCAGGCATGCTTCCGCATCTTCCTCAAGCAAATCACACAATTCTATGAAACGTTGAAGTGGAATGTTTCCAACATGACCGCTATTTTTCCATCTGTAAAGTGTATCTTCGTTTACATTGAGAAAATTGGCTATATCGCTCATTGACACATTCAATTTCTTTTTTAGCCTCTCAAGCAATTCCTTAACTTCATTTTCAACATTCAGAAGCCTAATGTTGCCCTGATAGTCCTTAATTAACTCAAAGATGGTAGGAACTTCTTTTTCAAAATTAACAGGAAGTGTTCTCGCCACAGCTATTCGATCTTTTGATTTAAGAAGATTTGACGGTTTCCATAATAAACCGTTCTTATTAATTGAGAGAAGACTAGTTTGAGGAGTTAATTTTAACTCTCTTCCCGTTCGAGTAATTATCTTTATTAATTTTTCTGGACTTTTGATTCTCCAGACTTTTGATATTCCTCGGGATTTTAATTCTAGATTATTTGAATGAAATACCTTTGAACAACCTGATTTCTCCTTGTATTCTATCGACTCATTATACTTAGATATTTCACCAGATTTTAACTCATCTTCTACTATTTGAGATATGGGTAATATGTCATCTGAAAGAAACACATTACTATCACCAGAAATGCACAGTCCAGCTGCCGTTGAACCTTTTCCTGATGTATAAAGGGCTCTTGGTGCTATACGTGCTAC
>JAEORY010000629.1 GCA_016840645.1 Candidatus Borrarchaeota archaeon
ACTCGATCTTCATTTGATAACTCGAAGTAGAGGTCGTAGACTTCAGCCATGGCTTTTCCAGTAATATAGTTCATGACCTGTCCTTAAAATTTCACATTGATCTTTGAATACCAATATATCCTTTCAGCAGGTTCCTTGAGACGATTGGATTGACGGAAAAGGAGTGCAGCTTCTCGGTGGTACTTGTGTCACGAGAGAACCTATACGGGCTAGTATTGAACGGCGTCAGAGGGAATGGAGTAACCCTAAATGGTTCGCTGGGAGAGATACAGAACATAGAGTTTCTTGAAGACTCGGTGATGGCTATCACTGGGAAGAAAGGGGTCATCAGGCTAGACATGTCTAAATTAACTCTGTTAGATATGCTAGAAAAGAAGTTGGATTAATTGAAGTGGAAGAACGAGTCACTTGAGTCAAGAAATCTAGTAGCGTTCTTCAGTATAGCCTTTGGGTGGTCATGGCTGTACTGGTCCCTATTTATATTCCAGATAATTAAGCTACCTCCGGGAATCGGTACACCAAATGTTAACCTGAAGGATATGCTCGTATATATCCCAATCGTAGTCTTTAGCCCATATGGACCAACATTTGCAGCCTTTTTGCTCACGTACATAAATGAGGGGGCAGAGGCAACAAGGGAGTTATGGAGAAAATGCTGGAACTGGAATATACCGGTGAAATGGCTTGTCATCATTTTCCTCTGGTATCCGATGATCAATCTCATCTATAGACTAGGATCCGCCTTCATCTATAACGTACCGCAGCCTCGACCTGAATGGCTGGTCAACCCTCTAATGATCCTCCTTCCCTTCATCGCTAGCATAATAAACGGTGGGTTTAGTGAGGAGGTGGGATGGCGAGGTTACGCTATGCCCCGGCTTCAGTCAAGGTTCAACGCTATTCAATCCAGTCTGATACTTGGATTCATGGAGGGGCTATGGCATACTCCTCTTGTTTTTTGGCCTGGGGATCCCAGGTTTGGCATGTCTATCCTGTTATTAATACTATGGCAGATGATAGCTACTTTTCACAGGATATGGATATTCAACAACACCGGTGGAAGTATCTTCGCAGCCATAATGTTACATGCTACTGGTAATACTGCCAGTTGGTTGGTTCAGTTCAATCTTCCATATATTGAATGGTTTCCAAGAACAAGATTTGTTTCTCCGATCCTAATAATTGTAAATATCGTGATTATTCTGCTCGTCATCATGGTCTTCGGAGCAGAAACAATGACAAGAAAGAATGAACTTACAAATCAACCCCCTTATACTTTATACTCAAAAATAGATTCACTCTCATCTAATACCCTACTTAGTACTTGAACCAGAGTATTCACCCTGAATAACCATTAAATCATCACTGATAACATTAACACCCATGAAAGTACTCGCCTTCAACGCAAGCCCAAGAAAAAACATAGGCACCACAGATATAGTCCTCAACCACTTCCTAGAAGCAGCAAAAAAAGGAGGCGCAACCACCAAAAGTTACTACGTAAAAGATCTAAACATCAACGGCTGTAGAGGGTGCTTCAACTGCTGGACGAAGACGCCTGGAAAATGCATACATAGAGACGACATGGACTGGATCATCTCAGAATACGGTGAAGCAGATATCATAGTATTCGCCACACCCATCTACAATGGAAATATTACCCACTACCTCCAAAAAATGACTGAACGTTTCCTACCTATCGCCCTCCCATGGCTAGTTGAAGACGGAGAAACCACACGTCATCTATCAAGATACGAGAGGAAACCCCAGAAAAGTATCCTAATAGCTACAGCAGGATTCCCCGACCACCAAGCATTCAACATCGCTAAAGCCCTATTCCCTCTGAGTCTCCATATCACCCTACCAGCATCTCAGATAATAGCTGACCCAGATGGTGTAATTTACTTACAAGACTTCATAGACGCGGTTCATAAAGCAGCCAAGCTTCTCGTCCAAAGAGAAGCGATCAACCCAAGCTTAGTCGAGAAGCTTAACGTACAATACAGCGCAGAGATGAAACAAATGATCAGAGAACAGGCAAACAAATACTTTGAGGCTAACTTGGAAGGCTAGCATCCTCTAATCATATTCCGAAACAAAACTGCAGAAATATAGCTCAATAAAAAAAGCTTAGAGAAGTGGATGAAGTATAAACTGGAAATTCAGAGTCTATTATATGTAGCATTCAGATTGAAGTCTACCAACATGTTATGAGGTTGGGGAAATTTACTTTCTCAAATTTCTATACAAAATATATTAGGAGCTGGTAGAATTTTTCACCTATTGTTTCTGTATTTCTTCTGTTTATATGAAAACTTTTTATGGATTATTTTCTCAATATATTTTCTGGGTTTCTTAGGTTTTTTAAACTCTACATCTTTTATAGCAACCAATTTTATAACATTGAAAAAAGTGAATTACGATAAATATTAAGATTCTTATCGTCTTTAACAGGAAAAATCGTATATTTCTCATCAGATATATTTTTGGCTATTATTAAAGCACAAGAAAGCACTTACTGGTTCAGCTTTTTCGCCAGATGAACTAAGGGATGTAAGAATTAACGCCCAAAAAAGTGATAAATATACTAGTGATAGAATGGAAATTTTCGGTAATGCAAACTGTGATCTTTGTGTACACGTTTGTCCTTTTGGTCTTAGGAGTCGCATTTAAAAAACAGTATTAAGGTGGTTAAACAGAAAATATTGAGTCTACTCCATCTTTTAAACCAATCAGATATATATTCAGGTGATAACGAAAGTTAGAATAAAAAGTAAGACTAAGAAATCTGATAGCAGATGATATAACTCTATAGATTAACCACGATTATAATGAAAAACGTGCAAACATTCGCAGTAATTAAATCTAATCAAAAGCATTGATTATCGTGAATAAG
>JAEORY010000630.1 GCA_016840645.1 Candidatus Borrarchaeota archaeon
CGTTTTATTTCTTTTCTACTATTCTTTAATCCATCCTTCCTTACCGTTGTAAGCTTGAGTTCCCTATTAAAATGTATGAACTCCTTGTGTAATCTAGCCATCTGAAATTTATTTTAGAATTCGTGAAACAAATCATTACTAACCTTTTTCATATTGATATACACTCCCCGGGTCTGTGGGTCCCTGTCTGTAAAATAATTTCCTGATAACTTCTGGTTCCCGTTCTGATCAGTTATTATCTTAAGGTAATCAGTACCATAATGAGGTTGAAATCCCTTAGAAGTATTTCCGGAGTTTAAGTAGTTGTAAATTAATTCGAAATGCTTATCATCTAGTGTTTTTTGAATATGCATGCCAATGTTTGAAGAAGGTGAAGACTGGGATCCATCCTCTTCCATAGTGAAAGATGTTGCCTTCAATCTAAAACCATTTTGTACAATTAATTTGACATGTTTCTTAGTTCCTGATGTAGTTTTCCCATCAATTATAAACTGGTACTTTATAGTCCCTTCATAACGACCAGAGACATCATCTACCCAAAACATCCAGTTAATCCATTTCTTTGACCAGATTTTAGTTGAGATAATTTTTAATATGCTCATGTTTACTGCAACCGTAGCAAGTGGGATCCCCCAGTGGATTTTTATTGCCAAAAGCCCAGTGGTTGTAAACACAATTAATGCAATAAGGACATTTGGTTTGAAATAATTCAGGTAGTCGTTTTTCATAAAATTATTCTGAATGTGAGTTCGAATTCATTAATTTTCGATATTATCGTCCAACATTAGTTAATGCTGATAAGTCACCTTTTTTTTCAGATGATCTGAAAAATCCTTGAAGCTTTCAGCATATTTATATGAATAGCGCGGCCCCACACTCTTTTGAAATACTCAGTGACTATGACTGTATCTCAAACCCGGATGTATTTTCAGGCTTATTAAAAGTATTGATGGCATTCGCTTATAGACTTATTGGTGATGATACGGTTCGGTTAGAAAGGGCCCGACATGAATTGGCCTATGACTTTGCTATGGAAGCAATAAAACGGCATTTAGAAAATCCAGGCAAATTCAATTCTGAAAGAAATCCTGATTTAGTTAAATACCTTAAGTACTACATTGTACGTCAGCTTATCACAAATTATAAAGGTTCAAAAGGGCAGAGACAAGAAATTGCCAAGCCGGATTTTAATCCGGATGAAGTGAACGCCGTGAATAGTTATTTAGACAGATATGATATTCACGATTCAATAGATCTGAAGCAGACTCTTGAAGACATACAGAGTGTTATTTCTGATGATCCACCATTATTAGAACTATTCGAATTCAGGTATTTGAAGGAATATAGCAGAGGTGAAACTATCATTCAACTTGGAATAACACAGGGGGAGTATAATAATCGTATCAGACGATTGGATACTGTATTCAAGCGTGTTATCAAATCACAAACCTGATCAATATGGGTAAGAAAGAGATTAATAGATTGGTCCTAGATGCGGCAGAGGCATATAGTGAGAATCCAGAGACAGCAGAAGAGTTTTTAATATCTGAAGGTATTGATATAGATGGATATGTTGAGCGAGGTTTGAATGATCTAAAATCAATGGATTCAAAACCCAAAAGAAAGCTAACCAAGAGCCAATCTTTCTTTCGTAGAGTTGTTCTCGCTGCACGAATTGCCGATGCGCATCATGATGAGAGAACATTTGGAATTGTGAAGTTTCAGAAACTACTGTTTTTATGTGAACATGTTTGTAGTATGATGTTCTACACGAAGTATACTAAACAGGCTGCTGGGCCTATGGATAATAGATTTATACATGCTGTGAAAACTGAATTTGAAAGGCAAGGATGGTTCAAAGTTCAAAAAGAAAATAAACAGCGAAGCAGTAAAGTAGTTTTTATTCCTCTCGAAGGAATTAACGGATACAGACCTTATTACGAGAGATATTATGGTGATACAGACGAAGCAATATCCCATGTGATCGAGACCTTCAGGCAATGGAGAACAGAAGATATTGAATTGGTTGCTACAATCTACTCATGTGTTGAAGAGATTCAATCGGAGGGAGAGGAAGTGACCGAAGAATCAGTTGTAAAACGAGTATACGATTGGCATAAGGAAAAGGAAAAGTTTAATGAGGATAAGATTATACGTTTTCTAAAGTGGATGTCGGAGACTGGTATTTACCCAGTACCGGGATATTACAAATAATCTGTACTGGCGATTTTGATTTTCTCAAGAAATGAGATAGTTAATAATCAAACTCAATCTCAGCCCATTTTTGATTCCACTTGGATAGGATCTCTCATGGACAGTGTAATCATACGAGACCACTATCAAGATAATCGTACGAAACCAGTGTCCAGACATAAAAATCAACTCCAATCCGTTGGTCAAGGGTCATTACCCTTTCAGTCTTGTTATCTTCAACTTTAACGTAAAGGAATCCTCTGTCGTCCCAGACCTCAAGCACCTTGACAACATCAAAGCGCTGGCCTTCTGATTTAAGAAGGAGCATGCCAGGATACAGCACCTGTTCTGTTGTCAGTATATTATCCATCCTAACTTGAACCGAACCGTTAGGATAATAGGTAAAGGTGTCTTCCTGATGCTGACCTTGTCTTTTGGATGTTTTCTGTTCCATTGGATGTGCTTTCTTATAAATACTGCATTAGTTGGAACTGTACAATAGGGGTACCTGGGAGTATCCCCCAGGTAATGTAGGTGTCTGGGGGATAGGCTGATATATGTCCCGGGTGGGTCATAGGGGTCCTCTCGGCAGAAAGGAAAAACTGCTATACTATTTAGTATTATGATTATCGGCAGGATGAAAAATTTCACAAAAAAATATATGGGAATAGAAATTGCTTGGTCAAAATCGGCTTTATGAAA
>JAEORY010000631.1 GCA_016840645.1 Candidatus Borrarchaeota archaeon
AATGCTGATGAATGATTGTTCTGTTTACGTAGTGGGCTTTGTTTAATTTAAGAATTACAACTGGGTGGATTTCCTGACCAAACCATCCACGGCGATCTACACTACCGCGAGCGCTAGCACGTTTCTGCCTTCTGAATGACGGCGGCTTGCTTTCGGTCACAGGCCTATCCCACTTACTGAGTATTACTTCTTTAATTTTTCCCATTTCTATCCTCCTTTTTGTGGCTCTTTGAGCCTTTCAATTAAACGTTCCGTTTTCCTTCCTATTTGAGCATCAACATTGGATGCGCCATATATCAGACGCATCTGCTGAACAGTCATAAGTACGTCGGCAATTTCTTCACGAACGTCATAAACACGATCAATAAAATCCTTACCACGAGCACGTCTAAGCTTCATTAATGCCTTGGTTAGCTCCGCCATCTCCTCGATGGCCATGTTTACTTGAGCCTCTTCACCCCACGCTTCCACGCACTTCTTGAGTAATTTCTCGTCAACTATCATTTCCCGTTGTTTTTATTTTTTACCATCATACCGCCACAGTCAGGACAGCAGAGGGAGTCCGTGATGAACTCCCTCCCTGTTGCTGTGAATGATTTCTTTTTCCGATTGGGCCTGTCAGAGACGAAGCCACATTCAACGCAGTTATACATACGCTCCGAGTTCAGCAGCCGCTTGCATTGAAAACTCATGCAATGACTTAAGTGATTCCATTTTACGGCTAGGAGCGGCCTCTTTGAGGGCATACGTCACATGATTGTACAACGACCAGAGGTTATTTGGTTTAAAGTCCTCGAACGTAGGCTTTCTCCATTGACGTACGACTTCATTCACTTCCTGACTGGTAAGTATTTGCTCCTCTACGTACATCCGGCCTATTAATTCAGCAGCCAGCTTTGTAGTCAGATCCACCTCCTTCATTACTACCACATCGTTCTGGGTGCGCTCGAAACTCTTATCCATTCCATCGATGGCCAGTGTAATAAGCTGCTTCAGTGCTGGAAATATGTCTCCGGTATGCTTTCTCAGTGAGATTATCTCGCCGATTATCATGCCATTTGAGCAGATGAATACCCGAGCGCCAGACACCAGCCTAATAGGAAGGCGCTTGTTATAGCTGTTCGTGAATACCAGTGTTTGCTGAAAGTCACCACCATACGAATCCTTCTGAATACCAATGGTTCCAGCTATCTGCTCACCATCAAGGCTCTGCTTTACATCAACAGCCCCGGACAGGGAGTAATCCCTTTCCTCGAGTTGCTGCTTGATTAAGTACATCAGTTCGCTGTGTGCTACAGGACTGTAAGTTTCTGTTACTGCCGGAATTGCTGCCTCCGACCATGGCTTGAAGTTTTTCATGTTTTTGATTTAAGGATTTTGTTTGTGTACTTTAGCAACACTCAGGCCTGCGGCCCTCATTGCCTCACATAGAGTGGCCTGATCATCCGTGGCGTCGGCTTCACTATCATAGAAGAAGCTGAAGTCATCAATGTCAAGTACCCAGTTAAGAGTTGTGGCTTCACGCACCGCATCGTTTGTGGGTGCGACTACGATCTTCAGTCCATGTCCGTTCTTCTGAACATATCCTGTGATTCTGATTACGGCATCGAGGTTAGCCTCTAGTTGCCTGTTGTTGAAGTTCTGTTCCATGCTGCAAATATAGTTAAAATTAATTACAATTCCAAATCCTGTGTCTGTAATAGTGCCACCCATTCTATGTGAGCGAACTCCCATGCGGTTGGTTTGTCCGTGAGATGCCACTTAAATGCCCCCGATATCATGCTTTCATAATCCCCCACATTAATGAAGTGGTCAATCGCATTACCCTGATCCATTTCATCTGAGCAAACACCATTGATTGATTCATCTTTTGTGTTGATCAGGTATTCATCGTAGAGATTCTTCTGCTTCAAGAACCTTTCGAATGTTTTTTTCATTTTTTCAGATTTTAAATTGACAATATATTCTTTATCTCTATCTATATCTTTAACGTTTCGTAACTGTTACAAGTCCTTTGGCTGTGGATCAGCGGGTTACAAGGATATTTTATGCCCGAAAACAAGTCACGTCTTTTTGCTTACTCGACGCTATATATAATGGGCGCTAAATATATCCGAGCAGTGAAAACACATAAAGTGACATTATTACAATCGCTACGAATGCAATAAAGGCTTTACTTGGTCTATTGATCATTTTCTTTCAGTATAGATTTCACGTTATCATCATCGAGCATCCTTATTACTTGCATACGATTAGCAATAAGCCAGAATCCGCCTTGATTTTTAGGTCTGCCGAATCCGTAGTAGTCTTCGATCTCGACCTCGCACCATACACGCCCCTTCTCGGTTAGGTGTGGCGCCTGTGGTAGTGATCCACAATGCCAGCCCGGACGCTTAGCGAATCCATTAGTAGGGTGAAATTCAGCATCCATCCAGACATCGAATGGAATCTCCTTGGTCTTATTGATAAACAGAGGGGTGATTGCTCCGTTTTTCTTGAGTCTGAACAGTTTATATGCAATCATTGTTCGAGATTTTTAAGTTGTTTCTTATTAAACTCAGTCTCGGCTGGATCACCGTCACAGATCAGGTTGCCGCAGCACTTACATACCTCAAACTCAAGCTCTATCGTTGGGTATACGTTTGAATCCATGCATATACAAAATACATCTGTAATACCAACAGACAAGCACGATGCGCATACTGTGTGTTTTTCTATTTTCATAACTATCTGATTTATTGGTTAATTAGATCGGCTGGTAGGATTCGAACCTACATCGACCCACCAGATTTAAAGTCTGGCGGGGTGCATCCCTATCTGCCACAGCCGAAACACTATCATCTACCCATACATCGGGCTGGTGAAGGCAGGATATGTTCTACCACGAGTAGGAT
>JAEORY010000632.1 GCA_016840645.1 Candidatus Borrarchaeota archaeon
GTTACACCGTGAGCGTAATTTCTTATGTGTTGAATATCTTCATTTGTAAATAGTCTTCTACCTGTACGAGAATGTTTATGCTTAACATCTTCAATTTCACCCTGCTTTAACCAGCGATAAAATGTAGCTTCGCTAATACCTATTTTGTTTAAAGCCTCTTTTGTATAATAATATGTAACTCCATCAATTTCTACTGACATACAGTATCTCCATTTTTAGCCTTTTGATAATGATTGATAGGTATTGAGAGGAATATAAACAAAGAAAGAATGAAATGCAAGGAAAAAATGTGAATGTTTAGAGAGATTATCGTAAGAAAAATTAAACAAAAAAACCATTGCCCGCTCAAAGATCTTTGAAATATGAGCCTCTGAGAAGTTGACTTTGATTGATTATAAAAATGGATTTGTATGTATGGATTATTATGTATGGATTATATGGTGGCTATGGGATTTTCCGGGTAATATTCGCTTTATAAGGGCGGTTATGCAAATTGGGGTTGTTACAATGAGTCCTGCTGAATAAAAGTAAATAGAATGGTTTTTAGAATATCACGAACATTCGTGCGTAAATGTTGTAACTTCCGAGAAATTTTCCCCCATTTTTCCGGTGCTAAAATTTCTATTGAATTGAAGATGAAATGAATATTAATTCCTTTTAATTGTAATATTATCAATTCTTATTCGTTTAATTCGGTTATACTTTCAATAAAAAAGTGGCTGCATTTTAGACCGGAAAAATGGTGGATTTTTAAACGGAGACGACATAAATGTACACTAAGAGCGTTTGAGAGGCTGATTTGATACATTCCTTAAGTAGCATCCGGCGTCTTGAGTTCAACCCTGAATTGTACTGTGTTCGACCTTTGACGGATTGCGGTTCTGCAATACTGCAAGCAATTTGAATTCCTTGATTTTTATGCGTGTATCATTTAAGAATTAATGATTTTTTAGACATAGCTAAATCAGATCCAGATATATAAATTTTCTCAATTTTATCTAAATTATCAAATTCACTAAACACTTGTAAATTATTACCAACCACTTGAGAATCGTTATAAAACTTAATATATTTTTCATCCATTTCGTGTGCTTGACAATCATACTGTTGATATTCTTTGAAATAGTTTCTATCGAGCATTACTAATATATATTTTGACGATAAAGGCAATGCCCATTCAGTATTTTTAGAAAAATATTTTATCTCTAAATCAACATCATGGTCTTCATGTCTTATTCTGATTACAGGAGTATCAGAGGTCCAAAATGGATACCGAGAATTATTAATGCCAATGAACCATTTGAAATTACTAAACTTACTTACAAACTTTTCTAATATTCTTATCGATAAATGATTTTAGTCCAAGTTTTGAACCTTCTCTAAAACCAAATGTTCTTGTAGCTTGTATCAGAACCATTGGTGACAATTCAATTTTTACTATTGGATCAAAAAAATTACATTTTTCAATATCATCGATAATCTTTTTTATTGTTTCACAGAATTTGGTATCAACTAATGACAATAATTTTTCGACTATCTTACTATCCTTATTTAAATCTGATACTATATAAGGAAAGTCATAGAAGTAGTTTCTACAAGCAACATTGCATACATTTGTGAAAAATTGTTCACTATTAATTTTGTTGTAAACATATAATTGATTTTCATTAAATAACATTGAGGAACAAAATGATGAGTTCAGGATTTGCGAAGAAGATCTAGAAACCTGGGTCATCTAGGCCTTGTCCCGTTTTCACACGTTTTCAAGTCCCACGAGGTAAACGCGATCATCGAAAGCTTCACCTAAGGCTCGACCATCAGCAAGGAACACAAGACCATTATCCGGTCCTTGCATGATCGGTGGAGGTATTTTACCGGTCCAGACCTATTCAAGGTATCGCAGCCAGAAAAACGCAACCAGGCTCACAATACCCCACGAATTGGCTCCAATTTGGCTGCCCATATCTTTGCAAGACCATTACCCGCATCGGTCGGACATTCGTTGCTAAGGAGCCAGCAATGTGTTGCTATGGCATCACCTATATGGCTATTGAATTGCAAGTAAGAAATCAACAATATGACACCAGTCTTGCCCGCTCCCTCACCGGCTCCAAACTCTACACGCTCTTTATGCTGTCCCTGTAATTCTGCGATCGCCTGCTTGTACTGCCCTTTTGTAAGTGCTAGAGCACCTTTTGCAAGGCTGATTGCCCGTCTGATGAAATCGTTGAGCTCCGCGCCAGGTTCCAGCCTATTCAAGTGTAGGTTCACTTCAGCTTCGTCACCCAACCAACCGGCAACCTCAGCGAGATGGAGAAGCGCATTCATGCGAAACCCCTCCAAAAGAGGCAGATCCTTCTCTTCAATCCTTGAGGAGAGTAACGCATCCAGGGTGTTCAGGATATCCTTCAATGCTCTCAAGGCAGCTTGGAGACGCACCTTATCAGGATACAGCGCCGCTTGACCCATCTGGGCGAAAACAGCGAGGTCAGAACTATAGGCATATGCGGCAATACGGCTCATTGTCGCTTTGCCTCGATGCCGTAGCGAGCCTGTGGCCGCCGCCCATAACTCATCTACAGCGGCACTTTCCTCAAACCGGTCCAACGCCGCCTGCCCAGCATTATTGAGGCGCATAAGATAAGCATCCTGATATAGGATGTATCCCTTATCTGAAAAGGGTTCTGAGGGAACGTCGATCACTCCAAGCTGTTGACGCAGTCGCTCCAACAATAGTTTGGCTGCCTGCCCGCCGTGCAGGCGTCTCTCACCATTGGCTGCAGCGTATGCGAATTTGATTCGCTTCACCTTCTCCTCTAACGGGAGTTCGGGGTCTGATGGGCCCTCATAGCGTGCCTGTGATAGCTCTGCTGCTACCTTAACAATGTTAACA
>JAEORY010000633.1 GCA_016840645.1 Candidatus Borrarchaeota archaeon
ACCCAGAGGGGTCAAATGGAGTTAGTAGTAACACACTATTCAGATCAATTCTTTGTTGCTTATCCAAAATTAGATTTGATGAAATCGATAGAAATTTCCGATGAAATCCTTAGAAAAAACAATATAAGACGAAGTAACGTTTTTGGGGCACAAGAATGGCAATGGAGTCCTATTTTACCAGAAATTATGTCTAAATACGGATATAATATTTATGTTGGCAGAGACAGATCTTTCAAATCATATGATCAGGTAAATGAGACTCAGGATCAATATGAAGAAAACTGCTTATGGGAAGCTGAATGGAACGATAAATCAGTTTATATAGTTCTAGATCACCCAGCAGCAATAAATTCCTCGTCTAATGGTGATATAAAGACTATTTACTATGATTGGGCGTATCATGGCGATGGAGAACTGGTTAATGGTGCAAAAACTGGCATTGATTTTAAATTTTCAGAGAGTAAGCAAAACAAATACGAGAATGACTTAAAGAGCTATGAAGATGATGGTTATAAATCTGTTACTGTATCAGAACTGGTCTATACGGCTTTAGAAAAGGATTTTGAAGCAGAAGAAACAGAACCGGTAGTGGATCATGCGCAAGGAGACCTCTATGTTTGGATGGGCAGAAACAAGAACGAATATGAGGATGATAACTATATCAATACTCTTAGATACCAGGCAAGGACTAGTTTATTATCAGCAGAGACACTCATTAAGATCGCCGAAGAAAACAATTTTGACGTTGGTAATCAAAAAGATACTCTTTTTGAACTATGGAAGGAATTATTATTGTCCGAAGTCACAGATGGCACAGGTTGGACACCAAGAGAATTCGAAACCCAATACGCTATAGAGAAGGCAAAAAATGTTACAAAAATAAGCAAAGAGCTAACCCTTAATATGACAAAGAGACTGGGTATAACTTCTGAGGTAGTAATCGATACAAAAAGCGGAAATATAGATGAAGATTTTGGCATCCCTCATTACGAGGAGGCAGAAACACCAATTAATTTCAGTATAAGTTGCGACAATTATACTTACACTTGTTATAACTATACTGATAGACTTTATTTATTAGAAATACAGATAAATGCCACTAGAGAAGAGCAGATAGGTATAACCTTCAACTTAACTGATTCATGTTATTATAGTCCCATGGGGACTGAATATCTGAACGCATCTAGATATTGGGATGAATCTCCGCTTCTTACACTTGCCAACGGCTGGATATACTTGGGGAATGACGTCAATATTATAAAAGACTGTACTACTAGGCACGTTGGTGCAGAGTTAAATCAAACATGTGTGAATTTTGTGGAAGAATATCTAGAAGGAGAGTTTATTTATCGATTTTATATTTACTTTGGCGATATGGATGAGGCCTTAGAGTTCGCCAACAGATTACACGTAAAACCTAGTGTTCTTTCATCAGACATTACCCAAGCAATTCTGACGACAGAAATGCTAGAAAAATATTGTCGTGATAGTTAAGAAGCGCACCGTGTTTCTAATTTTAAGATTTTGAGTTCACAAAATAGAAAAAGGAGTTTGAAGCAGTTTGAAACATATCGTTATGCTTCTTTTCAGAAAAGTATGTAAAAGGCAGAAAACGTTATAGGTCACAAGTTTACTGATAGAGCAACTGAAATAGAAAATAATAAATATAGGAACTTGAAAATACAACTTCACGTCTTTCTTAAATAAACAGAATAAAGGGGAGGATAACGACATGAGTGAAACAGAAACCGAGAAAAAGGGTTACGGCTCGGCAATAGTGTGTATTGTCATTGGAGTTATTTTAAGTATTATTGGTCGACTTTTAATCCCGATTATTGGCAGTTTTTTTAATCTTGTTGGACTTATATTCATTATAGTTGGGATAATCCGATTAATAACGAGAGCCAGAGGCTAACCAAACTGAATAGAGTGTTTAAACCTCTAGCGCCTTTAACACACTAGTAAATATTTTTTCTTCTCTTAATCATTATTCATTACTCTTTAAAGTGGATATAAGTTTTTTTACAACACTGTGAAAAAATAAGTAAAGGACGGAAAACCGTTCTCTTAGCTTATTATTTTTCATCTTCTAGCTTCGTGACAATCTTTCTTACAGCTTCTTTGAAGGCTATTGCTGCAGGGCTATCTGGATGTTCTGCAACGAATGGGTTTCCTTTATCAGAATCGACTGGTATTTTCACATCCAGCGGAATCCGTCCTAGGAAGGGAAGGCCTAGTTCATTTGCCACTTTCTCACCGCCACCTTTACCGAAAAGGTCAATTTCTGTTACTTTTCCGCAATCTGGGCATGTGAATATTAAACCGCTCATGTTTTCGAGAATACCGAGAACTGGAACATTCATTTTTCCTGCCATGCCAATGCTCTTCCGTACATCTAGTAATGCTACGTCTTGTGGGGTAGTTACGATCACAACACCATCAAGATCTGGAATAAGTTGACCAACAGACATTGGCTCATCTGCAGTTCCTGGAGGTAAGTCGATAATCAAGAAGTCTAGTTGATCCCAATAAACTTCTGCCAGAAATTGACGTATTACAGTAGTTTTGAGTGGACCTCTCCAAATCACAGGAGTGTCAGGGGTTTGAAGAAGAAATGCGAGAGACATAACTCGAATACCTGAAGGATGTATTACAGGCATCATTCCGAATGGACCTGTTTGTTCTATACGACGACCCTCCAAACCTAGCATTAAGGCTACATCGGGTCCAGTAACATCAGCATCAAGGATACCTGTACTATATCCCATCATTTCGAACCCCATTGCGAGGTTTACTGCGGTCGTTGTTTTTCCAACGCCTCCTTTCCCACTCATTACAGCTATCTTGTACTTTATTAGCTTCATATTATGTTCTAACATTTTCATTTGTTT
>JAEORY010000634.1 GCA_016840645.1 Candidatus Borrarchaeota archaeon
TTGGCGCGCAGAAGAACTATTGAGAGGAACGATAGCGATTTCTCCCCAACACAGTTATTTCTTTTCTTTAATACTTGCATTTTCTTTCCTCATTTTTGGAAAAAAGTTGATTGTCGCTCAAATTGTTACAGTTTTCATTAGTACAATGGCGGTAATAGCTATCCATTTCTTCGCCAAACAGGTGTTTGTTGACAAATCCTATAACAGAGAACTTGGGCTCACCGTAGCGCTATTAGCATCAGTAGAATTCACAAGTTATTCGGTAAAGGTCCGAAATGATCTTTTATTTGTCTTGTTTTTTTTGCTGGCATGTTTTTTCGCTCTAAAGGGAATTGAGGATCAAAAATTTCTTAAATTCACAGGAGTGTTTGCTGGCTTAGCATATTTGACTCGCGATCCGGGAATGTTGATAATACCAGTCCTTGCGATTTATTTTCTCTTGAATAGGAATGAGAAAAGAAATGATATAATGCAAACATCTTGGAAAGGAAAATTTGTACAGTACAAGAACCATCTAATTATGATAGGCATTTTTTTGTTGCTTAGTGCCCCAAAGTTATTTTGGAAATGGTATCTATTTGGCAGCCCCTTCTACACTCGGACTTCATATTTTTGGTTAGATACATACGAAGACAAATACAATACATCTGGGTATCTCCCAGACTCGTTTGATTATCGACCGTCATTGACATACTATTTACAACATCATACACTCCAGCAGATCATCGAAAGGTGGCTACTGGGGATGAACAGATTAATAATCACTCTTAAAGGTATGACCCCGACTTTTAGTATTCTTTCCTTGATGCTCTTGGTAATTGGGATACTAGTATTTTGGAAAAAACGAGCATTGCTACTACATCTCAATATTGTTGTTTGGTTTTTTGTATTTTCGTGGTTATATGGGGTACGTCACCCAACGCGTTGGATACTTCCAATATATCCTTTCATTCTAATTTTAATAGTTGCTGCTGGCTTCGAAATGATTTATTGGCTCTCTATATTGACAGAAAGAATTCCTGGATTTCGTAGACAAGCATTTACAGAAAAGATTTTCTCTTATGCTTCAAGTAGCCTTTCATTCCTGATTGGTTATTTGAATTTAAAGAAACTCTCACAAATGGACTTATCATCACGAAAAATATACATATTAGCGATTCTTTTTGTGGCACTGTTTATTAGCGTGCCTGCATTTTTACTTAAAGCACATAATGAATATAGTACTTTTGTTGCAAGAAGTTCACAAAATGCTGAAAACTATCGTAGTCTCATGGACATGGTAAACTGGGCAAAAACTAATACAGCGGAAGATGCGGTCTTTATGGCTCGTGATGGACATGATCTTCTCAACTACTATGCGAATCGGGAGACTATTATTACACCAAATGGAAATTTATCCCTTATTTTGTGGGTAATTCAGAATGAGGGCGTAGACTATTTAGTTATAGACTCAAAAACGCTGTCTGCGAGACCCGCACTGAAGGCTATCTTTGAAGGAACCTATTTGCCAGAAGGATTTACTTTAGTCTACAAAAACTATGAAGGAAATATAGATGATGCGACTCCAGAGTTAAAAATACAAGTTTACGCAACTAATTCAGACAATATATGTTGATAATTGTAGGTTATCTTTTACGAAATTATAAGAATAGAAACACACCAAATAATCATTTCACTAAGAGAAAGGCTTTGATCAGAAAGACTTCTAGTAGAAGTCATTGGTAATAACAATAAGGAGGTACAAGATATTGGCAAAGTTTGAAATTACATATGAACAAACTGAAGCATTCCATTACCTTGCTTTAGAAGCCAAGGGGGCATATAAGCAAATTCCTGATAAGATAACGGAATTAATGCAATTAACGGCGGCTCAAAACTTATTTCCTTCTATGAGGGGTCCAGTATTCGCTATTTTTTATACTGATCCTAACGAAGTAAAAAATGAGGATGAGCATTTTTGGGCAGTTGGATATTCATGTGATGAAAACGCGTCATTTAAGGATCCATTGATGTTGAAAGAGCGTAAAGCATCTTTCATAGCTAAGGCTACAATCTATGGACCATACGATAAACTTGCTGAGGCCTATCCATTAATTGAAGAACAAATCACTAAAGATGAATATAAAATACTCTTCTGGAGCCTTGAAATGTATCTCGATGATCCTAGAACAGTAAAACCAGAAAATCTACGAACACAAGCTTGGATCGATGTTGGTTGATTCCCGTTTAATATATTGTTTCTTGGTGTTAGGTGAGAGCTTATTTGAGGATTACTGATGTCGTTGTTTTGGTTGTTTCCTGTGGTTTGGAAGTTACTCGTGTGGAAAGTTACTAGGTTATTACTAAGTTTGGGTATTAGAAAAATTGTGGGGTTTATTAATGAACTGTCCTCTAAGTTATAAAGAAGCAATCGGTCATCATGATGAGACCAACCCTTAATTCAAACACACTACCGATTCATACCAGGGGGTAATTCTTGAACAGACATCAGCCATCCTTGGAGTCTGTTACACATGACCACGGTAACGCAATCCTATCCGCTCAAACTTCCACAGGAGACTACCTTACGCCAACAACTGGATATGTTGCGGGATTTGGCGTTACAAGCTGCTCAAAAACTATTAGAGGAGTTATGGTCGGATCACTGGATTGATACGCTGGACACCACCCGTAAGAAAAAAGCTTACGTAGTTATCAATGAAAAACGGGGCAGCCTAACCCTCCAGGGGCGTGTGGTATATCTGCCGTCCCGTATCAGGCGGGGTATTGCCGAGCAGGTGGGACGCATCCTCCGTTCCCAAGCCATCCGCAAACAATGCTATTTTGATGTGTTGCGCATCGTGCAACATACCGGTGTGGAAGGTAAGCTCGACACATTAGTGCGCACCG
>JAEORY010000045.1 GCA_016840645.1 Candidatus Borrarchaeota archaeon
AATACCCTTCCGAGAAAAAATTTTATTGAGATTTCCAAAACTAGTCCAGATTTTTGTCCAGTTAGATAAAATCTTTAGTAAACTATTCCCAATTGGAAGATGGGGTTCTGCTGTGGTTGCAATCCAACTTTAAAGAAGAATTGACAAGCGTACTGTTATGAAATTGATGTGTGATGTAATCAAAGTTAATAGTTGGAGAAATAATCTATGACTAAGAAAACATTCTCAGTCATTGTTACTGGACTCAATGTTCAAAGTACCATTGATGAATGTATTCAATCATTGTTACAACAAGACTACCCAGAGAATGAATATGAGATTATATACATAGATGGTGGATCAACGGACAGTACTCTTGAAAAAATATCCAAATATCCTGTCCGCATTTTACAGGAACGAGGAGGATCACCAGCATCAGGAAGAAATACAGGAATTAAAAAAGCTCAGGGAATAATAATTGCATTTACAGATGCAGACTCTGTAGCTGATAAAAACTGGCTGAAAGAATTACTTGAATGCTATGATACACCCGAAGTGGCGGGGGTTGGAGGAGTAATCTTATCATATCCTGAGAAGAATTACCTCCCACGAACAATAGGACTATTATTACCTACATTTTTTGGATCTGCGGGTGCCAGAAATCCGGCAATTTATCCAACTAAAAGGCTTGTAGACCATAACCCAACAAATAACTCGTCACTTCGAAAACAGGTTTTAGAAGAAGTTGGTTATTTCAATGAAGAACTAAAGGTTGCAGAAGATATTGAATTAGATTTAAGAATTATAAACAAGGGATACAAGCTTATATTTACTCCCAAAGCAAAAGTTAGGCATCATGGTAGGCAGTCCTTGTCTAAGTTCATTCTTCAAATGTATAATTATGGGATTTGGAGAGCATGGGCTGGAAAAAGATATCCGGGCTTGCTTAAACCAAAACATCTTCTCCCTTCGCTTTTCTTGCTTTTACTTGTATTTGGTGCACTATTTACCACGATAACTACCCTATTAATGCCTATATCGCTTCTACTTACTTTGATCTTAATTGCCTATTTATCCGCAGGACTAATTACAGGACTAAAAGTCTCACTAAAAAGTAACACGCCGAGCCACGTAATTGCTATACCGATCTTAGGATTCATAGAGCATGTATCATACGGTCTAGGCATATTATATGGTCTGCTAAGTGAGCTACCTCGTGCTTAAGCCTCGAGGCTTCCTGCTTCTACGACAGACTCGATCCCCTTGCGGGTTACGGAGGTCTTATCTCCACAGGCTTAACATCCCTACGCCCCGTAGGTACGGCTAACGATGGTGAGGCAATCGGAGTATGCACCTTGTGTGCAAGTGTGCGCATTATCCCTCCAATTGTTATTGATACCTTCCTCATTCCACCTATATAACGTGAGGGAGACCCCTCGATGTACGTGATGAACGTGAACACCAACTACCGCCATTCATCACCACGCTGAAGCGGTGGTGCTTTCTTGCTTAGCTACTCGTAAGCAAAAATTCTAGAGAATAATGTTATTATTCTTCCCCTATTTTGGAAACTGTTAGTTTTTTGAAAACTCGCTCGTAGAAATCAGTTATACCTTCGAGCCGTATGAATTTCACAGCATTTTCCGATTTGAAAATATTCAATACATCTCCAGGGCGAATTTCTTTATCAAACGAACGCCCATCCATTACAATTTGTGCAGTGGGCTCGTAAATGGTCACGTTAATATTACTTGAAGTGGGAACAACAAAAGGAACCCTATAAGGCAATTCTAACGGATTTACACACTTGATAATAAATGCATTAAGGCTAGGAGTGATTATTGGCCCTCCTGCAGACAATGAATGTGCTGTAGAGCCAGTTGTCGTGGATGCAATTAGTGCATCAAGATAAGTATCTGCAACAATTGTGTTATCTATTTGAACTTTGAGATGAAGCATTGGAGTGGCTACTCCTAATGGCTTACTACTTGTGATTACAATCTCATTCAAAGCGTCAGGTAAACGTAGTTTATCGTTTAGTTTAGCAGTGATTTTATCTCGCAGTTCTATGGAATAATTTCCAGCCAGGATTTGTTCAATGGTGTCCTTTGCATTCTCAGGTTTAATTTCCGTCATGAAACCAACCTTTTTTCGAGAGAAGTCGATTGCCAAAATGGGAATTGATGAATTGGTAAGCTGATTACATGCATAGAGAATTGATCCATCACCACCTGCTACGATTAAAAGATCCAAATCCTCAACTTCTGATAGGTCGATAGCAAGTGTCTGAAGATTTAATCTTTCAGCGACGTTTCGTTCAAGAAAAACTTTTAGTCCCAGTTCTTGAAGGAAGCTAGCAAAGTCTTTCGTGAATTTCATTGCATCCTCATAATTAGGTGGAGCCGTTAGAGCAACACTCTTAATCACAATTCTCAACTCAATAAACTGATTATTTCTTGATGTAATGAACGATTACTCGCACAAACAATCGAATATCTTTCTGATAATTCAAAAACATTAGAAGTTAAAGGATTCCCTTCCATATCTGTGATTATGCCTCCAGCTTCTTCAATAAATAATTTTGCTGCGACAATATCCATTATCTTTAAACTGCCACGAGTATCTATGAGCGCATCTATCAAACCTGTCGCAGTATAACATATTTCAAGGGCAACTGAGCCAAATAGACGTGTTTTGTATGCCTGAGAGACAACTGATTTGACTTTTTCGAGGTCGCAATCATACACATACATGCTTACGATTGCTTTGCTTAATTTCTCTTCCATAGGTAGAGGATATATTGGCTTACCGTCAACTTTTATGTCTCTTCCCTTCTCTACTTCAAATAGGTTATTTTTAAGTAAAAGCGGTGCTCTAATTATCCCCGCAATGACATCATTAAACGTAGTTCCGTCAAGTAATGCAAGACTTAAACAAAAAAATGGGACCCCTCGGCTTGCATTTGTGCTTCCATCAATAGGATCTATGATAAGTGTGTATCTTGGTTCATCCCCAAAGGTGAAGATTCCGCTTTCTTCACTGATGAGTTTAATAGATACTTCATTCTTCTGTAAGAAATTAATGCATGCATCTTCAGCAATTTTATCAATGCCTTTCGTAGTTTGCCCGTATATATTTTCTCTAATATCTTTATATGCTTCCGAAGTGCCTATAACAGGCTTGACTGCCTGCCATATTACCTCAGAGAGTTTTCTAAGGAACAACGAAACATCTTGGCTAAGAGAAATTTATATCACCTGTTCAGGTAAAACTAATTAACAAACCCCCTAGAAGTCTTTATAAAAGATGCATATTAAAAACGATTCATCATAAGGACTCTTTGCGAAATTCAAGCGATATTGGGAGAAGTTTTATCAATAAGACTAGAAAGAATGTCCTTGTAAGCAAAAGTTTAGGTTGAGGTGAAAGAAAATGAGCAAGAAACCAGCTGAAGTAGGTTCCTTGAAAGTAGGACGATATCTTATTATCACTGAAGGCGGAAAAGAACATCCTTGTCGAATTGTAAGTCTTGATCGTTCAAAGCCAGGAAAACACGGATCAGCCAAAGCACGTATTGTTGCAGTAGGGGTTTTTGATGGAGTTAAAAGAACGATTGTGTCCCCCGTTTCTGCTAAAATTCAGGTACCCGTTATTGAAAAACGAAATGGACAGGTTATCTCTATGAATCCATTTATGCTTATGGATCTTGAAGATTATTCAAACTTTGAATTATCAATGCCTGAAGAAGAACTCGCCTCAAAACTTGCAGAAGGTGCCACAGTGGAATATTGGAACATTCTTGGTCAAAAAAAGATAATGAGGATCAAGTCCTCATAGTCTTCTTAATCTTAGAAAAATCAGCTTTCATAGAGTTCATCATTGGAACGTTTTACATTCCTCGGTAAGCCCTTTGTCATCATCTTAATTATTACCTGTTTGTAAGACAATAAAAAGGTTTATTCGAGCTTCAATACAAAACATGAGTATCTAAAAACGTTATACAGAAACTTACCTAAGAGACGAGAAAGTATAAAAGAGCTGGATTGCATCCACCGATTACACCAATTTCTCAAAACTTGTAAATTTTTACAGAGTTGGAGGATATATGTTTGACAAGTGCCCTGATACTAGCGGGTGGATTTGGAACACGTCTAAGGCCATTAACATGTACACGTCCTAAGCCTCTTTTCCCCCTAGGCAATAAACCATTGAGTGAAATTTCGGTTGAAAGGTTGGCTGAAAGTGGAGTAGTAGAACGTGTGATATTTGCCATCAATTATCAAGCTGAAAAAATAATGCAATATTTCGGCACGGGTGAAAAATATGGAATCGAAATTAAATACGCCAAAGAAAAACGACCCCTTGGTACGGGAGGTCCCATTAAGAATGCACAAACTCTTTTAGATGATTCTCCATTTCTTGTGTTGAATGGCGATGTAATCTCTCTCATCGATTACAAAGATATGTTAAACTTTCATAAACAGCGTGGGGACGCACTTGGCACAATAGCGTTATATCCTGTTGAGTATCCATCCAGATACGGTGCAGTTGAACTTGATCATGCTTACAGAATTTTAAGATTTGTTGAAAAACCCGCTCCAGGAGAGGAGCCAAGTAATTTGATTAATGCAGGTACCTATGTGCTTGATCCAGAAGTTTTTGATTATATTCCAAATAATGAACCATTTTCTATCGAAAGAGGAGTATTTCCAATTTTTGCTGACCAAATGAAACTATATGGCTACAAATATGATGACTTATGGCTTGATATGGGAAAACCTTCAGATTATATACAAGCAAATAAGTATGTTCTTGACCATTTTCTTAGAAAGACAGATTCAAGCACAAATAAGGGGGCTTTTATTAGTTCATCCGCCAAAATGGAAGAACCCGTGTATATTAACTCATCTATTGCAATCGGTAACAATGTAGAAATCGCAAGGGATACTCATCTAGGACCTTATGTATGCATTGGGGATGATGTAAGTATTGGGCAAGGTTGTCGAATTGAAAACTCAATAATATTTCCAGATGTTCGAATAGAATCATTTAGTTCTATCAACAATTGCATAATCGGTGAGGCGGCAACTCTTGGTCGTTGGGTGAAGATTGAGGGATTAACAATTATTGGTGATTATTGTACAATTAAGGATAATGTTACTTTAACCTCAGGTGTGATGATTTGTCCATGGAAAACGGTATCAGATAGCATAATCACACCACAAACTATCATGTAAGTAAAACGGAATCACTAGGGGCGATTAAATGAAAGCAGTTGTTTTAGCAGCAGGAAAAGGGACTCGAATGAGACCCCTCACTTATGCTAAACCTAAACATATGTTGCAGGTCGCAGGTAAGCCGGTCTTAGAGCACACACTTGATTTTTTAAGATTAGCAAACATCAAAGACGTGTGCATAGTCGTTGGTTACCTGAGAGAGGTTATCATGGATTACTTCGGCGACGGCGACCGTTTTGATATAAACATCACATACGCCCCTCAAGAACGCCGGCTAGGCTTGGCCCATGCCCTGAAATACGCGCAACCACATCTTGAAAATGACAATTTTGTTATGGTACTTGGCGATGTGATGATAAGGTTAGACCTTAAAGAAATGGTAGAGCAGCATCTGGCTCATAATGCTGTCGCTACTATAGGTCTAGCTACCGTAGATGATCCCACTCCTTTCGGCGTTGTAAAAATGGATGAGGACTTGAGAATAAGTAAGTTGATTGAGAAACCAAAAGTCCCTCCCTCAAATTATGTGATTACTGGGCTTTACATCTTTGACAATGAAATATTCAGTGCTATTGACAAGATACCGAAGTCTTGGCGTGGCGAATATGAAATCACGGATGCAATTCAATTGCTTGTTGAACAAGGGGATCCGGTTTATGGGTATCCTGCGCTAAAATATTGGAAGGATACTGGACGACCTACTGATCTCTTAGAAGCCAACAAAAAATTTCTGTCCGACTATCTTGGCAATTATATCGTCGGAGAAGTCCATCAAGGATGCGAAATTGATGGGATAATACGTGTTGAAAAGGGAAGTGTGCTCCATACAGGCGTTAAAATCCATGGTCCTGTATCTATTGGCGAAGATTCCTTTATAGGACCGAATTGTGAACTTGGCCCCTACGTCCAAATTGGATCAAATGTACGACTTGTAGAAAATGTAACTTTGGCAAATACCATTATTATGAATAACACATTAGTGTCAAACGATGCTGTGATCAAAGATTCAATTATAGGGGAAAATTGTCAAATAGGACCTGATGTAATAGCTGAAGGCACTGATAATGTCTTCGGTGTTGTTATCGCAGACCATTCTGTTGTAGGACCCAATATAACTTTCACACCGGGCAATACGCTTGGTCCACATTCGACTATTCAACCTCAACCTACAACAAACAAAAATCAAGAGGGTGAATAAACTTTGCTTGAGGAAAGACGCATTCTTATTACTGGCGGGGCAGGATTTATCGGTTCACATCTTGCTGAAGCGCTAGTGAAACACAATAATATTATAAAAATATATGACAACTTTAACGATTTTTATTTTAACAAGGATGCAAATATTAAGTCCTTGAAAGAAAAAAAGAACTGTGAAATAATAACTGGGGATATTCTTGATTTAGAAACTCTTAAAAATGCATTAAAAGATGATATCGAATTTGTTTTTCATATCGCCGCTCAACCGGGTGTAAGGGTTTCTGTGCAAGCCCCTTTTAAGACGAATGCCGCCAACGTCACTGGTACTCTAAATATGTTGGTGGCAGTACAAAATTCAAATGTAGAGAAATTGATCAATGCATCCTCATCCTCAGTATACGGTCCTCCACAATATTTACCGATCGATGAAAATCACCCTACTGATCCAGTTTCTCCTTATGGTGCTAGTAAACTGGCTGCAGAAAAATACTGCAAGTCATTTTACCGCGTTTACGGAATCGATGTCTGTTCATTACGTTTTTTCACAGTATATGGACCCCGTCAGCGTCCTGATATGGCAATTCATATTTTTACGCAAAAAATTTTGAAAAATGAGCCGCCAACCATTTTTGGGGATGGAAATCAGACTCGGGATTTCACATTCGTCGAAGATACCGTTTCGGGAGTTATAGCTTCTGCAGAAGCAAAGAACACTGCTGGAGAACCCTTCAATCTCGGTAAAGGGGAAAGTTGTTCAGTTAATGATTTGATCTCTTTGTTGATAAAAACAACTGGGAACACTGTAAAACCAATCTTTACAAAAGAAATGAAGGGCGATGTATCAGACACTTGGGCTGATATCACTAAAGCCAAAAAAATGCTAGGATATGATCCACAGACTTCTATTGAGGCTGGCCTTCAAAAATTTGTTGAATGGTATAAATCCACGCCCCCTAATCAAATTCCTAAAACTTCTCTATAAATCAACACGTGATGGAAGCATGGACATACTTTCAATAACTTCATTAAAGCGAAAATTGTTAACTCCGCGACCACTGAACCCTTTTTTGATTCTTCTAATTACCTTTACAGGAGCTGTATTACGATTCTACAAGTTAGGTTATCGAGGTTTTTGGTGCGATGAGGCAGGATCTGTTCTTGCTGCTACGGGACAGGGATCTTTTAACAACCCTCATCCACCGCTCTCATTTGTAATTCTTAGGATATTTATAGATATCCTGGGGACGAATGAATTTACCGCACGGCTGCCTGCTTGCCTATTTGGTATCGCAACTATCCCTTTGACCTATCTTCTTGGAAAACAATTATTTGGCGAAAAAGAAGGCATGCTGGCCTCATTTATCATTTCTGTATCTCAATGGTATGTTATATGGTCTCAACAGGCGAGAATGTATACTGAATTGACTGTTTTTACCATATTAGCCTTTTATTTCTTCTATAAAGCTGTATATAAAGAAAATCTCATGTCTTACGTGCTTTCAGCTGTATTCGGTATATTAGCCTTTTATACACATTATTCAGCAATTTTTATCGTGGTAATAATAGCATGTTGGCTGATTTTAAGGAATTTTTTTGCGAACACAGAAAATAATATAAATTATAGGCATCTTATGCTTTTCTTCGCGCTGTTCTTTGTCCTTATCTTGCCCCTGTTTTTCATCTCGATTCCCCAATCACTAGACCTTAAGTTTGGAGACGCCGAACCTCAATGGGGATCCGACATCTATGAATTTCTTTTCTTTTTCTTTAGATATTCGATTGGGCCAATATGGTCATTATTTTCCATGTTTGGAGCAATTTACTTGATTTTACAAAGAAATAATGCAGGCTACTTATTAGCAACTTATGCTACAATTCCATTAGTTACTTTCGCTGTGCTTTCTTTTAGAATAACTGTAGTTACGCGCTATCTTATTTTTACGTTACCCGCTTATGCCTTATTGGCGTCTTACCTGATAATGGAACTTTTTGACAGAATTCTTAACCACGAAAGAGAGAAAGAGTTTCGGTTTACATCGTTAAAGAATCTAAATTTAAGCGTATTCTTGGCGTTCGTATTTTTATTTATTATAGTTATTCGTATAGTTAATCCCTCTGCGCTCCATTATTATTACTTCGAAGATGAAGGTAATGCAGATTGGAAATCTGCATGCGCTTATGTTGCATCTGTAATGGAGCCCGAGGATCTTATTGCAGCCACGGGTGATAAAGTCGTCTATTATTATTTAGGGAAAGTCGATTACAGGTTATCTATCGAGTTATTTGAACCTAGCGCTTTTGAAGAGATTAAAAATTCTGACGAAAGAGTATGGTTAATTATCGATGACGGGAGAATAAAAACTATTGATCCAGATCATGAGTTCAGAGATTGGATTGCTTCTGATTGCGAGTTGATGAAGGAAGTATATCGTGTTAAGGTCTATCTCTTCACTCCTAAGAATGTATGAGTCAATGAAAAAGTCACCTTAGTTTAGTAAAAACTTATAAAGAAATAAATGAAACAGAACTACATATCCCTCTGCGGGTGATTTAATGAGCCTAAAGCATAAACGCACCTTCAAATCAGAAACAATTGATAAATTTATTCTTGAAACATTGAAAAAGAGTAAACCAAAGCCAAAAACTGTTAAAGAACTAGCTACGCTTGTTAATAAGGAGCATGGTGTTCCTGTAAAAAAGGTTTTGGACAGAATTGAAGAACTAGAAATCGAAGGGAAAATCAACTTAAAGCAACCAGAAGGTAAAGGTGCAGCTCCAGTTCCAGATAATATATTAGACTATTTAATGAGTTTTGAATATGGGCTAGAATTCTGGATAGTTATAGGTCTTGTCGTTGCTACAATACCTGCAGCGCTTTTTATACCTGCAGATCATCCACTAGTGGCAATTCGATGGGTTTTAGGAATTATCTTTGTCTTATTTTTAAGCGGTTATGCACTTACTAGCGCATTATTTCCAACAGGCGAAGAAATTGATGGAATCGAGAAGATTGCCCTCAGTTTTGGTTTAAGTTTGGCTGTTGCTGTCTTTGACGGATTGGCGCTGAATTTTCTCTGGGCAATTCAATTGATCCCACTGCTAGTAACACTGTCCATTTTTACGCTGGTTATGTGGATTATCTATCTCTTCAGAAAGTTAGGAAAGTTCCCCATCTGATAGTTAAATTTCTCCTAAGTCTCTGTGTGTTTTAGATTTTATCAAGAACTCACCAAAACTGGGAATGGTAGATATATATCTCCTCAATCCCAGAACCAAAAGTTTTCTCTAAGACATAATTCTCAAGAATCCACTCAAATACGGTTTTTACTTCTACAGCCCTAATTTCGTCATTGAAAAAAGTGCGATATGTTTCCTCATTGAAACGCCATCTTACAGAGTGTTGATCCAATATTATATACCTAATTTGCCTACTTTCCAAAAATTGTGGCAGATCACTTATTCCAAATGACTGTATATTTCCTGCAGATAGTTGTGCAAGCTTATATTTATTTTCACGATCTGTTAGTAAATAATACGCAGCATCCGGTGAAAGTATTGTTTCATCTGGAGAAGTATGTGATTTTATATAATCTGCTGCTTCAATTTGATATGAAAGACCGTGAACATATTTCATATCTGAGTACAGAGAGACCCCATACATTAACGATCCAATAAGAGCAAATGACACCAGAAGCCATTTAATAGTACTAGCCAAAGCCATACTTTGAGAGTTTCCTTTAACGATATTTTCATGTATTTTAATTAACTTCTCAACAAAAATACCACCTAATAGGCTAATAGCGGGCAATCCTTGAATGTAATAATGATCGTAGGGAGTACTCATAACTATGATGACTAAAAATGAGATCAGAAACCATGCCACTAAGAAAAAATCGTATTGTTTTCTCCTTTCAAGTGCAAACAGGGCTCCTCCTAGCCCAACAATCCAGAGGATAACGTTTTGTAAGAAAACTTGATTAATAAAGATCTCTAGGGTCTTAAAGAGTGTAAAACCATAAGAATATGATAGTTTATATAAAATAATATCATAAACGGCATCAGTTAAAGCATTGACAGCCTGAAAGTAGATTATTATTGGAATTATACTTATAAGGACGCCGATAATTAGCATTCCAATTGACTGAAGTAATCTCTTCGGAGTATCTCTATTATAAAAACGATGAAGAATGATAACAACTAGTAATATTGCACCTGTCTGCCTCATAATTGCTGAGAGTCCGATGAGGATCCCTACAGATAGATAATGCCAATTATTACTATTTTCATGGGCTGGAATGTAGAAATAGACTGCCAGAACAAGAAAAAAAATCATAAATGTCTCAGTGAACACTATTGTGCTATAATGTAAAGAAATTGGCTCGAATTCATATAATATGGCGGAAATCAGGCCCATTAAAGGATTATTTATCTTTACTCCAATTTTAAATATAATTAGAGCTGTAAGGATGCTTAAGAACATGGATAGTATTCGTACAGCAAATATATTTTTTCCAAAGAGAAAGAAAATGAAGGCTACGATGAAAAATACCCCTGGAGCCTTTTCATTAAATAGATCTCGATATAATACTCTCCCTTTAACTATCATCCATCCAAAATATAGAAAGGATCCCTCATCTCCCCTTACGGCTCTAAAAAGCGTTAAACTTCTAATTATGAATCCAAATATCAAAATGGCCATTAATAGATAATGACTTTTGCTATCCAACAGATTCTGAAGCCGATTAGATAGTGAAATGGATAAAATGCCTCCAGAAAGCGGTGAGTTTTTCGGAAGTCAGTTTTAAGATTTTTTCGCAGTGCATTTATATACGTTGTGTTTTTGTATCCGTTTTAGAATACTATAGACACATTATCTTTTGTAATTTCTTGAATAAAGAGGTGTGTACTTTTCTTGGCTGGTTTTTTAGCACCTACTATTAACTCAATCTTTATTAAAAGTTATGTGAATAAAATGAGAAAAAATAGTAAAAACAGTACTGGAAAAAAGGAAAAAGAGGGTTGTCTCTTGCAGAAAGGTCAAATTCATAGAAAAGGCGAAATTACTCTAAATCAAATTATAAATGAGATTAAAAAGAATCCTGAAATTTACAAATCAGGAGGGCTTGCATGTTTCATCGGAATTGTCAGAGGGATCGATGAGAAAGGGGACAAAGTCACTAAACTAGCATTTGAAACATATGAGGAGAAAGCAAACGAAGCACTGCAAACGATTTGTAATGAATTGATAGACCGAGATGGAATTATAGACATTCATATTCACCATATAATTGATGAGTTGGATGTTTCCGAAGATATTGTTTATGTCGTTGTCGCTGGAGGTCATAGATTTGATCTTTGGCCAACATTGCGTGATGCTGTTGAACGATTTAAAGATGAAGCACCTATCTGGAAAAAAGAATTCACTATTTCAGGAAGCCAATGGATTCATTGAGGATTAAGACTTCTCATTTAAAAAATGAAGCGAAAAATTAAATAATCAAATATTCTTTTACGTGTTTTATCCCATTTTCTAACGCAGTTTGATTCTGCACTCCATTATTATGCGGGGGTCCATGCGGGGGTTGGTAGTGCATAATTGCATTACCACCCATGGCCGAGCGGTCAAAGGCGATGGACTTGAAAGCAGATCGCTTTCGGGTCGAAGCTCAAGATCGATTAATAACAACGCCGATGAAAGACCCATTGACGTAGGTCTACGTGGGTTCGAAGGAAAAAGGCGGAAATCGCTTTTTCCGAAAATCCCATCCCCCGCACTCAATATTTCTCGATGTTTACTTTAACTAAGCAAGAAAGCACCACAGCTTCAGCGTGAGGTAGTTCACACAATTGAGATCGCTATTTTTAATCTGATAAAAGTCTATAACTGAATGAAGTGAAGTCATATCAACTAATGCGTCTATTCAATTCAAAATAGATTTTCAAAAATCAACTACCATTAAAGGGGGTCTTTTATTTGAAGATTGGTGTAATAAGTGATACCCATGACAATTTAGATGCAATAAAGAGAGCAGTTGCTTACTTTGCTAAGGAAGTAGAGTTAATTATCCATGCTGGAGATGTTGTCGCACCTTTTTCTGCTAAGATATTCAAAGAGGCGAAGAATATTCCTGTCTATGGAGTACTGGGTAATAATGATGGAGAGTTACTTACTATAGAAGTTTTTAACAAACTTGGTGGGAATGTAAAGCGTCAGTTTAATGCATTCACAATGGATAACAGACGCATTGCTGTAATGCATGGTGAAATGCTAGAAGTTATTGAAGCACTTGTTCTATCGAAAATGTATGATATAGTGATCAGCGGGCATACTCACGATCCAAAAATCGAAAAAACAGATGATGGCGTGCTTCATGTGAATCCGGGGGAAAATTGTGGATATCTTACAGGAAAATCAACAATTGCAATTATCGACACCGCTACTTTAACTGCAGAAATCATTGAGGTCTAAATAAACTATTGGTGATGTTAATTCTTGAACGAGAATATAAATCAAATTTTAAATTCATTTCTATATCCACAAGCGCTTATTGAGCATTTAATAACTCATTACGGAGTAAAACGAACACACTCGCTTCTAGATGCTCTGAGAAAACCTGTTCCTCAGTATACATTACGAGTAAACACGTTAAAATGCACCGCTGAAGAACTAATCGATCAGTTTGCGGAGGAGGGAATCAATGCCCACCAGCATCCTTGCTACGAAGATGTTGTCCAGATAAGACTTAGCGGTCCCAATAAACTTCCTGTTCATCCAACAACCGTTACAGTGGATAAATTCGCAGCAGAGGCTGTCATGTTAGGTGCGCATTTGTATGCTCCTGGTGCACTTCGCTCTAGAAAAACACGTCTAGGAGATAAAGTATCAGTATTAGATAAGCATGATCATCACGTTGGCAGCGGAATATCAAGAATGACCTCTAGAGAAATGCTTGAGGCAAAAAAAGGCATTGCAGTTGATATAACGCATTCAATGTATACTTTGCCACATTTAAGAGAAACAAAGGCCTATGAGAAGGGTTTATTCTACAGTCAAAGTCTGCCAGCAATCCTCACATCAAAAATTTTGCATCCTCAACCGGGTGAGACAATCATCGATATGAATGCAGCACCCGGCGGAAAGGCAACCCATATTGCGCAGTTAATCTCAGATGATGGAAAAATTATCGCGATAGACCGTTCAAAACCCAAAATTAAGCGCATGCAACACCATTGCGAACGGCTAGGAATCCAATCAATCAAATTATTCCATGGGGATTCATGCAAACTCCAAACGCTATTACCATCGGTGGAAGCTGATAGAGTTCTTATTGATCCACCTTGTAGTGCGTTAGGTGTACGCCCCAAACTCTATGAAATCTGGCAAGTAGATGAGCTCGATGCGTTAACTAGATATCAAAGACGATTTATCAAGGAAGCCACTAATGTGCTAAAACCTGGGGGTGTAGTAGTCTATAGTACCTGCACATTGACGCAAGAAGAAAACGAGTTTAATATAAAATACGCTTATACGGAATTAGGATTAGAAATTATTTCACATGAGCCATTTGAAGGAGTCAGTGGTGAACTATTAAGTGATTTTCCACACAAGGAAACAGAAAAACTTCAACGTTTTTATCCTGATATTCATGATACCCCTGGTTTTTTCATCGGAAAGTTACAAAACCAATAGGTGAACTACCACCTAAAAGCAGGCTGACTTCCTGAATCATCCATTCCTCAACGGGATATGTCAAACAGGCTCAACGGGCAGTCCCTGCCCTGATGATGCTGATGAGCGTGATGCTACATAGTAGCGTGATCGGTGTAAAATCGTGATGGCAGAGTTATGATCTCGTGCTACATCAAGTTCACAGTAAGGACAGCAGTGGATACGGGTTGCCAGTGTTTTCGGCACCAGTTTCCCACACCTACTACACAGCTGTGTAGTATTATAGGCACTCACATACTCTAGTTATTCATGTCACTAGATTTACGAGTAGCTAAGCAAGAAAGCACCACAGCTTCAGCGTGGTGATGAATTGCGTGAGTGAGTGTTCACTTGCATCACGTGCATCGAGGGGTTTCCCTCACGTTATATAGGTGGTATGAGGAGGATATCAATAACAATTGGAGGGATAACACGCACACTTGAAGATAAGGTGCATACTCCGATTGTCTCACCATCGTTAGCCGTACCTACGGGGCGTAGGGATGTTAAGCCTGTGGA
>JAEORY010000046.1 GCA_016840645.1 Candidatus Borrarchaeota archaeon
GCGTATACCATCACAAAGTCACTATATTTAAATTCTTTTAATTTAAACAGCCTAAAACTGCCTACCTTCCAATTATTTTGATTTTTATGATTTATGAATCCGATTGAAAATCTTTTTAAATGTGATGTTAGAGTAGAAAGGATATATCATTTTAACTTGCAATTTTATATGACGCATCTCCGCGACTATTGCAGGATGAAATCCAAGCATTTGGAGGATAGGATTTATGAAATTTGCAGATTGGGCGTATAAAATACCAGAATCTGAAATCCGCCGTCTCCTGAGGTTCAACGTAAAATATTATTATGCGGGAGGCAAGCCAGGCGTACTTCCTACTGAAACTATAGCAAAAATCCTCATTAAAATCGGAAACGACCAAATTAAGAAAATTGAAGACGGATTTGAAGTGGAAGTCGCTGATGACTACAATTATGGAGTAACAGCGGGCACAGACTTTTTTAGAAAAACCCTTGCTGAAAGACTTCGTAGAGACGGAATTGATACTAATTGGGAACAGTTAATGATCACGACGGGATCTCAACAAGCAATTTATTTAGTTCTTGATACATTAATTGATCCTGGGGATGTCATAATTACGACTCGACCAGCATACTTAGGCTTCCTCGGGCCAGCTGGAAAACTTGGTGCGAATATTATTACTGTACCCACTGATTTGGATGGTATTGTCCCCGAATATGTTGAGAAAGCCATCGAATTATCAGAGAAGGAAATTGGGAGAAAACCTAAAATGATTTACTTGGTTCCAGATGGAGATAATCCAAAAGGCACTAATCTCCCGGCGAAACGCAGACAGGCCCTCTTTGATGTCGCAGAGGCACAAGATATCCTGATTATCGAGGATAACCCCTATAGAAACATTCATTTCAAAGGAGAAAAAGTATTTCCAATCAAGTCATTAGACAAAGAGAATCGAAGAGTTGTCTATATGGGAAGTTCCACTAAGGAAGCTATCGCCGCACGGGTTGGCTTCGCACTCGCACCAGAAGAGCTAAGAGAAAATATGATAAAAGCAAAGGGCTTTTTAGATCTGTGTACACCGCTGATCATGCAAAGGATTTTGGACGAATATTACCGCAATTACATTGATGACATGCTCCCGAAGATTAATTCAATTTATGAAGCTCGAGCAAAAGTAATGATTGAAGAAATGGATGCTACATTCCCTGCAGGAGAACGTACAGATCCAAAGGGCGGCTTTTTCATATGGTGGGAATCTGAGAATAAGAACTTCAATGCAAAAGAGTTTCTAGAGAGAGTTGCTATGCCTAATGAAGTACTATTTGTTCCTGGAGAGGCCTTCTATCCACTTGGTGGTATGGCATATATGCCAGACAGCAACTCTTTACAACCCACTGTAGCTGCAAAGCATGAGTTGAGATTAAGCTATTCTTTCAAAGATGAAGAAAACATCCGAGAAGGTATTCCACTCCTTGGAAAGTTGCTAACTGAGGAAATTGGGTAATATCTCTCCTTTCAATTCCTTTTTCTTGAGTTTATGTTTTCTATCTACCAAAATTTTCCTTTCTAGTCATGTTTTACCGTGATATCTTTCACTATAGCTTTACGATAACTAAGCAAGAAAGCACCACAGCTTCAGCGTGGTGATGAATTGCGGTAGATGTGTATGTTCACTTTCATCAGGGGGTCTGTTAACATTTAATACTGGTGTGCCTCACATATTGTGATGACTATCTAGTGGCAGGCAGCAAGGCAGGCAGGGAGAGCTACCTACACAACTAACACTTGTGGTAGAGTCACAGCTCAGACTATGTTATCTGCTGCATTCGGAGGGATACTACGCACACTTGAAACAAAGGTGCATACTCCATTAGAGTACAGTCGATAACATTGAGAGCGGTTGCATCATCTACGGCAGGCTGGAAATTAACACCTATAGAGTTGAACCATCCATACACTAGACGCCTGAAACCATCATCACCTCACTATCTTCAATCGACGACGAGGAGGAGGAGCACATCATATGATCGGTTCCAAAAATGAAGCCATCAAGGCCAGTTTGAAAGCCACCAAAGCGCGACGCATGCACCAGCGCTGCCGGGTGCTCATGGTCAAATTAGACACGTCGCATCTTAATACAGAAACGCTACACCATCTAAGGATGCTGTTTCTGGAGGCCAAATGGCTGTACAACCATATCTTGGCCCAGCCTAATGTGTTTGAGGTAGACTATAAACTCTCAGCAGTACCTGTCAAAGTGAAAGACAGGTTTGAACTCCGTCACCTGAGCCAGTTATCCTCACATATGAAACAAAGTTTGATTACGCGGACCAGGGATAATATCCGAGGGCTGGCACGCTTAAAAGAACACGGGCGAAACATTGGCCGCCTCAAATTCAAGAGTCGTGTCGATTCAATCCCCTTGAAACAATACGGAAATACCTACCGCATACTGAACGATAAGTATCTCAGAATCCAAGGCATCACACAACAACTACGGGTCAATGGCTTAGCACAAATTCCTCGTGGAAGTGAGCTGGCGAATGCCACCCTAATTCAGAGACATGGTGACTATTATGTGGCCATCACTACCTATCAGGTGAAGGAACAAAACACACGGCCGCCACCCGACAAAACGGTGGGCATTGATTTCGGTCTGAAAACACAATTGACCCTTTCAGACGGGATCGCGATCCGCTATTCGATCCCCCTAAGCCTCAGCAAACGCCTCAGAAAACTGCATCAGCAGTTAAGTAGACAACAGAAACGCAGCAACAACTGGTATCACACCAGACGCCAACTGGAAAAAGCCTATGCGACACTCAATAATATCAAGACAGATATCAAGAACAAACTAGTCCACTATCTACAGGCGACCTATGGGATCGTCTGCTATCAGGATGAGAACCTCAAAGCTTGGCAACGCTTATGGGGTCGGAAAATCTTATCAACGGCACTCGGAGGGATCATACGCACACTTGAAACCAAGGTGCATATTCCGATTAAAGTCGATAGGTGGTTTCCTTCCACCAAAACCTGTTCGTGCTGCGGGAACATCCGGGAAATAGGATTAGATGAACGAGTCTATATCTGTCCAGTCTGTAGGTTAGTGATTGACAGAGACTTCAATTCAAGTGTTAATCTAGAACACGAAGGGTTAAAACAACAAGTTGTACCTACGGGACGTAGGGATGTTAAGCCTGTGGAGACTGAATCCTCTACTATGGCATCGCTGGAATACTTAAATGGTATTCCCTATGTGATAGCAAGTTCGGTCGTCGAAGCAGGAAGCCTCACAGCTTTAGCGTGAGGTAGTTCACTGAGTGAGACTCCAAGAGATTTAGCAGCAGCTTCAGCTGTATGTGTCTCCTTTTTTTCGAAGAATTCGAATTCTATTTCTGCGCGTATTAGATAGGCTTTTAGGTTCATTTTAAATACCTAGGCATTCTGCAATGTAAGATTTTGATCACTTTTGAAATTTCTCCTTTTAAATACTTAGACATCAAACTCAGATAGTGTTTTATTTAAAAAAATGAATATGTCATAAACAGTAGATTTTTTTATTGTAATATTCAAAATTGAACTCAATTCAGCGTGGGGGAACTTACTTTAAGACGTGAGTCATTGAAAAAAAAATACAAGTTGAAAAAAGAGTTCAAGTTAATAATCGTGTTAAAGAACAAAGAATATATTGCTATCACACTTATTTTAGCTTTAGCTTTTGTATTGAGACTTTACGGCGTCTTAGCGTATCTTCAGTTAGTGCCTAGCGGCATAAATCCTTTAGCAGAGCTCCAAGGAAGAAATTTCCGTGAAGCCACTTACGGTATGGCTGCCTGGAGGATAGTTGACGGTGATATACCTTACCGCGATTTTTATCATGCCCAAGCTCCACTTTCACCCTTTTTGCTTGCGTCTGTTTTCCTCATATTTGGAGTTGGCATCGTTCAAGCAAGGTTATTTTTAGCTGTTTTCACGACTTTTACGACTTTCGTGATCTTTCTGGCCGGAAAAAGAATTAACTGCAAGACAGGCTTACTTGGAAGTTTGGTCTTTGCAATAACTCCAACATCAATTCTATATGGCATGTTTGCTTTAAATGATTTTATCGCTATGACGTTCTGTGTAATAGGCTATTTTTTTCTCACATCAACCATTATGGGCTATAAAGATAAAAGAGACGTCATTACTGAAAGAAATAGCTTAATTTTAGCTGGACTTTTTGTAAGTTGTGGAGTAATGGTCAAAATCATAGTTGTTCCAATAATCCTCGCCTTTATTGTTATTCTGACTGTAGAAGGACGACTTGCCGAAGTTGAAATAAACGATCAGATAAAAAATTTGTTTTTACTCATTATTGGATTCATAATTCCTCTTTTAATTGTGGTTTCGCCCTTTTACTTAATGTTCAGTAATGAATTTACACAACAAGTGGTGGGACAACATTTATCGAAAGGCTCAATAGCATTGGGATGGAATTGGAGAGCACTTGTGAAATATTTGATCCTAGAAAATCTCTATTTTTTCATTTTCTTTTTAATAGGTGTTATTTTCGCAGCACGGAAATCATATGGAAGAGGATTACTCATATGTATTCTTTTCATGGTCTTTGCTGTACTTTTCTCCGTTCCACGACCTTATCGTAATTACTACCAAATGAACATCCTGTTTATGGCTATGGTCTGCGGTTTCTTTCCCTTACCCAATTTCAAAGCATTAACTTTTAAATCAATGATGTTGAATTTTGTTGTCATTTTGAATTTGTTTTTATATAAAATATTTCGTTATTCGAATTTTAATGTAGTAAGAGTAGCTTATTTTGATCATTATTTGTCAAAAGTAGCCCTTACAGCAACTTTAATTGCCTTAATCGCCCTTTTCGCAATTTTAATCAAAGAAAAGCAATTTTCTGAATTTAGAATTAACGATCATGTCAAAATTGCGTTTTCTTCCCCTTACCAGATTTTAAAAAGCCTAAAATCCATTCTTAATAAGGATATATCAAAGTTAGTCGTTGCATCCGCCTTAATTTTAATAATCGCGACAACTGGTGTTTCATATCCCAGTTTTTCTGAAAGTGAAAAGAAAACTATAGAATGGATTGAAGCAAACACGGCCCCTGATGATTATGTTCTTGCTGATGACTTGAAAATCAATTTTCGGGCAAAAAGGAGAAGCCCGTTTGCCGAAATTTCAATCGATCGCACATTAATTGGCGAACTTACTGGAGAAATGTTTATTGAAGCATGCTATGAATATGATATCAGAGTTGTTGTAAACACTGAACGATTGTTTGGAAACTATGATACCTATAATGTTTTCCTAGAGTTTCTTGAGGATAACTATGTCCCAATAAACGAAGGATATACAATCTACATACGTACAGCTCCTCTTATTGTAAGGTGATAGTTCCCACCAAAAACCTTTATCGAATAGCATGATATCAAACACGTCAATATAAGATAACTTTATTTTCGAAAAGACTATCGGTTTTCACTACTGAATTAAAATCGATATCCAAAGAGTAAATTCAAAGAAGAGAATCTTATGTGGGCAAGTGGGCTAATGAAAAAAGAACATGTTATTCTTGTATCACATTCTCGTAGTCAGCAAAATTCGCGAATAATCTCTTGTGTTATTATAGGCTTAGTGATATCACTTGTAAGAACGCAGGGATATACATTTACCCTGTTTGCGAGTTCTAAGCCATCTTCCATTGCGCCGAAGTATATCACAAACTGATAAGTAATGGGGAGGGTTGTTTTTTCTTCTTTAAAATGTATAGAAGTAGTAGTTACTCTTATAGGGGCATGTCTAGTAGAACATATATTAATTATGCTCGTGTTTTTACCAATATAGATCCACCCATTCGCAGTTATGATGTGAGGTTTCTGTCTACTAAATTTTTCTAAGTTCATACTGTTATTATGATTATTAGAGGCAAGAGGGCTGTAAACAGGTCCATCGAATATTTCAAAGACAATTGTGCCCCTCTCATGTTTTGTTGGATCTATTGTGATTTCAAGCAAGTATAGGTTATTAGAGTTAATTATTTTATAGCATACATACGTATATTTTCTATAAAACACGTTAAAGGTTATTGGAGGATCGGATTCCTCCCACATAACCTGGGGTAAGGTTCTAGTGATTTCCAATTTTTCTGTATTAATTATTGTATTAGAATGTAGATACCAATTTACTTCATTTTTTGGTGAGTTCATATAAAGTTCATTTCTAATTCTGTTTACAGTTCTTTCACATAACGAGCTGACATTCATTGCCTTTTCAATTGAATAGTCTACTTCAACCTTCCTTGGTTGCCATCCCGTTGAATCAGTTACTTCTGCCAGCAATAATTCCTTCCATTGTTCTCTTACTATCTTCTTTTCATCTTCAACGGCAAAACCCCTTTTTTCGGCAACGTCAATTATTGTCTCTAATGCCAAAAGGCTGGTTCTTGCCTTGTATCTAAGAGTATTGATATACGTATCTCGTTCCCATTCGAGAACTTTTTGTCCTGTCCATCTCCACACATTGCCTTGAGTAGTACAAGGTATCTCATCAAGTTCATGAGTTCCTAAGTCCTTTTCCAGCGTGGTGTAAACTAACTCTGATATTGTCAGAAATTTATAACCTTCATTCTTAAACCTGTTGAGCCGTCTCTCGAAACGTGCTTGTTGATCGGCATCGTATTCAAAATTCCTTTCGTTGCCTTGCGTATTCACAGCTTCACCGTCATGGTGATGTGCCCACTTGTAACATAGTGTTCTGGTGTCATTGTGTTCGTCAAGTATTGTTGCTTCACCGTCTAATACGACATAAACTGATTTTCCGTTCCTCTCCGTCTCCCATACACATGTTTTTTGGTAATGGTTTTCCTCTTCTTGAGTGTCAGTGTATTTTCTAAAAGAACTCTCCCTACCAACAAAAATATTATAATTGTAATCTCTCATAATTTCCGGCAGTAAAGGAGACCATTGCCATTCTTGTGTGCCAAAAACATTGCTTCGCCTTATTCCATTTACCTCTAGTATACCATCTGAGATTTCTATTGATTTCCTTAAGTCTAGTTCTGGGTAGGCTATGAAAAATTGATCTGAGTAATGAGTAACTATCAATTCCATTTGGCCGCGTCTTGTGAGATCTTGTATCATTTGTAATAGGTCAGGGTAATCTTGTGCTATTTTTTCGATTGCATATCCTTGAATCTCGAAGGAAAATTTGTATTCTTCATTCTTATAGTAGAATTTAAGTAAATTGCGTATTGAGCCGTTGATTATATTATGTTCGCTGTTCTTGTCTCCACATCTAAATTGAATATTGAAATGATAATAGGTTACGATGAATTGTGTATTTTGCTTGTATGATTTGACTTGACCTATTGTAATCGAATCACCAAGAAACTCTTCACCGTTTATCACATAATACAGAGAGAATTTATGGTTTCCTCCTTTTGATAATATGTGACGGAATTCAATTTTTTGGTTATCAGAAGGATTGAACATAATTGTTTTCTGGAAAATAATAGTGTCAATTTTATCATTGATCTTCTCTTTAACTAATACAGTTACGGAAATGCGGTTAATTCCAATATTTGAAATGCTTGCAAAGAAATCAATAGGATCTCCTACGCACGGCTCACCATTGTATTCAGCTCTGAAATCGTTAATTTTTACATTAAATCCTTTTTTACTAGTAAAATGTATTACAGAAATTGAAAGACCTGATAGTATTAGCAATATTAACAGGATAGCCTTGTTTTTTTTTTAATATCAAAGAAAAACGGGAGATTTGTCGGTATCATGTATGTACACTCGCTTTAAAGTCTAGAGGTCGTGTTTATGTTTCTGGATAGCATCAAGAAGTGTGTTAGCACAAATTCATAGGTAAACAGCTAAGATATCTTGATTATTTTAGATTAGTTTATACTTCAAAGTCTCCTTATTTATAACTTTTAAAAAAATCTTGGGTTGCGAATTGTCATACTACAAATCAAAACTATGAAAACAAGCACGATCACCATAGAAATCTTTATTTTCCTAACAAGAACTTATTGAGAACTAATTTTCTTGGTTATATCTAATCAACAATTGCCGTGAAATCATTATCTAAAGATAAATTTCAGAGAGGGTCTCATGCTGAAAATTGATGGCTATGAAACACTAATTAACTTTATTATGCGCACGTTACTGAAAAAAGAGCAGGCTATCCTCGTAACTATTTTAGCTTTAAATTTTGTTTTGAGGCTTTATGGTGTAATTGTTGATGTCGACTTCATTTTTCGTGAGGCTACTTACGGTATGGCTGCATGGAGGATTGTGGACGGAGAAATGCCTTACCGTGACTTTTTTCATGCTCAAGCTCCAGTGTCTCCCTTCTTGCTTGCTTTTATCTTCCTAATATTCGGGGTAGGTATCATTCAAGCAAGGTTGTTCTTGGTAGTTTTCACAACTTTTACGTGTTTCATGATCTTTTTAGTAGGACGAAAAATCGATTACAAAACAGGCTTGCTTGGAAGTATAATTTTTGCAGTTGTTCCGTTCTCTGCCAGGTATGGTATGATGGCAGTAAATGATTTTATCGCTATGACTTTCTGTGTGATCGGTTACTATTTTCTAACATCTGTCACTATGGGATATGTGAACAAAGGAGATCAGAGTGCAAAAAGGAATAACTTAGTCTTAGCGGGGCTTTTTGTTAGCATAGGAGTAATGATCAAAATCATAGTTGCTCCAATGTTACTTGCTTTTATCGTTATTTTATTCGTAGAAGAGCAAATTAAAAAAACTGAATTTACCGATCAAGTAAAGAACATTGCCTTCCTCATTCTAGGATTTATAATTCCTATTTTACTTGTGTTTTCACCTTTTTACTTCCTATTTGGTGATACATTTACCACACAAGTGTTAGGACAACATTTGGGGAAGACTGTATTGCCTTGGGAAACGCGTTTAAGTACTCTTACGACAGTCTTAATAACAGAAAATCTTTATTTTTTTGTCTTTTTCTCAATTAGTGCTTTTTTTGCTGCACGAAAACCGTATGGGAGAGGCTTGATTATTTGCATTCTTTTCATGGTTTTTGCAGTATTTCTCTTTGTTCCACGGCAACAAATTAATTATTACCAAGTAAATGTCATATGGATGGCTATGGTTTGCGGATTCTTTCCCTTCTCAGATGTTAAATCGCTAAATTTAAGATCAGCGCTATTGAGTGTTATTGTTTTCTTAGGCTTAATTATTCTAAACTTTACCATTTTTATCCGATTTTATCATCCTCGTTTTTATTTTCCGGTTCTGTCATTGCCTTTTTATAGTTATCCAAGCTATTATTTGATACTGCTAACTTTAGCAGCGTTATTAATTGCTTTAACTGTTTTTATCGTTCTATTAATCAAAGATGGACAATTTGATGGACTTAGAATTACGGATTCGGTAAAAGAGGTATTTTCTTCCCGTCACCAGATGTTAAGGAGTCTAAGAGGCCTTTTTAATTACAACGGAGTAAAGCTTGGTCTTGTAGTGTTCTTTATTCTGCTAATCACTGTAAGTAACTTAACCTATCCTCGTCTTTCCGAAAAAGATAAGAAAGCCATTGATTGGGTTAAAGCGAACACTTCCCCCGATGAATATGTTCTTGCTGATAATTTAAAAATTAATTTTAGAGCAAAAAGGAGAACTGCTTTTGCTGAAATTTCGAGAGAGCGAACGCATATTGGAGATCTTACCGGAGAAATGTTTGTTCAAGCATGTTATGATTTTGATGTTAGAGTCGTTGTAAACACAGGATTTCTTTTTGGACAAGATGATACCTATGATGTTTTCTTAGAGTTTCTTGAAGCTAATTATGTTCCAATTATAGAAGGTCACATAATCTATGTGCGCATAAGTCACTTGAAGTAAAAATAAAAAATAATGAAAAAAGTAAATTTGCAGTATATGTTCAATAACACAAAAATTTCAACATCTGAAGATTAAATTCAAATATAAACTTCTAAAGTAAACTGGTGAGTTAATGAAAAAAGAACATATTATTCTCACGTTTATACTTATCCTAGCTTTCATACTAAGGTTTTACGGCGTTGTTGTCGATGTTCTCCCTCATTTCCGGGAAGCAACATATGGTATGGCTGCATGGAGAATTGTAGAAGGTGAAATTCCTTATCGTGATTTTTATCATGCCCAGCCTCCTATTTCCCCTTTTTTGCTTGCGTTTGTGTTTCTACTATTTGGAGTTGGCGTCATTCAAGGAAGGTTATTCTTGGTATTCTTTACGACTTTTTCGACGTTGATGATCTATTTAGTTGGAAAAAGAATTGATTATAAAACAGGTTTACTAGGAGGATTAGTCTTTGCAGTTGCTTCAGTTTCCGTCACATATGGTATGAGGGTACTAAATGATTTTATTGCTATGACATTTTGTGTAATAGGTTACTATTTTCTAACATCAGTCTTAATGAACTATAATGAAAGGGATGTTTCTGCTGAAAGGAACAATTTAGTTTTAGCAGGACTCTTTGTAGGTATTGGAATACTTGTAAAAACCATAGTTGTCCCAATATTCCTTGCTTTTATTGTAATTTTGATTATGGAAGGGACATTTGCAAAAGTCAATCCTTTCGATCAGGTAAAAAATGCTATCTTTTTGACTATAGGGTTCATTCTGCCTTTTTTATTCATCATGTTACCCTTTTACTTAGTAATCGGCGATAGTTTTGTTGAACAAGTTCTTGGACAGCATTTAGCAAAGGAATCAGTGCCGTTAATAGAACGTTGGATATTTCCCTTAAGATATTTAATCTTGGATAACTCGTATTTCTTTGCCTTCTTTGCTTTGAGTATTCCTTTTGCAATACGGAAACCACAAGGAAGAGGTTTAATCATTTGCGTTCTTTGTATGGCTTTAACTACGCTTTTATTTGTCCCAAGACAATATGCTAATTATTATGATGTAAATATACTATGGATGTCAATATCGTGTGGTTTCTTTCCCTTACCATCGTACAAATCGTTAAATTCAAAATTAGTGACCGTAAATCTCATTATTGTTGCGAATTTGCTATTCTACAAGGTTTACCGACACTTTAATCTTTATGCGGCAAGGATAGCATATCTTGATCATTACTTGTCACAATTGGCCCTTGTGACCACTTTTATTGGTCTAGCCGCTTTAACCGTTATTTTAATTGTAGATAGGAGATTTAACGAAGTTGCTACTAACAATCAGCCTAAAAATTCTAAGTCCTTCCTTTATCAGTTTTTTAAGAGTCTAAGAAACATTTTCAGCCGAGATGGGATAAAGATAATCATTGTAATATCATTAATGTTTCTGATCGCTACAACCTATTTCTCATATTTCCCTATATCTGAAAAAGATCAGACTACTATAGATTGGATTAAAACAAACACCTCTCCAGATGAATATATCCTATCTGATGATATGAAAATCAATTTTTGGGCAAAAAGAAGAAGCCCATTCGCTGAGATTTCAAAGGATCGAACAGACCTTGGTGAACTAACAGGAGAAATGTTCATCGAAGCGTGTTATGAGTTTGATATCAAAGTTGTTGTGAACGCAGGAAGAATGTTTGACTATCGCGATACCTATCTCATCTTCCTAGACTTTCTTGAGGCAAATTATGCTCAAATCAAGATAGGTCACACAATTTATGTACGTACAACCTCCCTCCAATAAGTAATAGTCGAAAATAGAAGCTCTTATAATAAATGAAGACTTTTTAATCATAAATAGAGACTGATTTAAATGCCTGAGATGATTTCAAAAATTTTATCAATCATTGAAACAAGCAGACCGATTATTTGGCTTTTTGCAGTCGGAACGGCATTTTGTGGAATGCTCATGGCATTGAAAAGCGTTCCACCTTTCTATGAGTTTCTTCTAATGTGCATAGCGATGATTTCTGCAACGTTTTCTGCTAATCTAGTTAATGCTGCAACTGATGTCGAAGTTGATAAAATTAATAAGCCTAATCGACCGCTTCCTGAAGGCCGAGTAACTGTTCGTGAGAGCTTTGTGATAGGAATCTTTTGTCTAATATTAACTTTGATTATCTCTTTGCTATTTGGAATTGTATCTTTCCTAATTGCCATAGTTGGTCTAACTTTTGCGGTAATTTATTCTGTTCCACCAATTGCTCTAAAGGAGAGGGGACTTCTAGCAAATATTTCACTGGCATTCAGTTACAGTACACTCATTTTCCTTTGGGGCTGGGCAATAGTTGCTCCGCTTATATTAGAATTAATTGTAATCATAATATTGGTTTTTCTGCTTATTCAGATCAGCGCCGCAAACATAATAAAAGATTTAGTTGACTATGAAGGCGATCTTATAACTAGACGAACGGTTCCAGGTCAATTGGGATTGAAAAAGACAATAATAGTTATTACACCATTTATGGTAGGAATCTATTTTCTTATTCCTGTATTATGGTTGTTCAAAGTTTTTTCATGGCATTATTTACCAATTTCCTTAATATCGCTATGGGGTATCGCTATAATCGTTTTTTTGTATAAGCAACCATCAAAGGATCGGCGAATTAAAGCCTTTCTTCATGCTTTTTTCATGTCTTTGTTATCCGAGTTTTTATTTGCTGGCGCCTATGTCCTTAGTTAAGATTTTCCTGTGACATCCTCCCCAGCCTTTCGGCTGGGGCTTCCAGCTTTCCATTGTAGTTCTCGCTCCCTCACGGGAGGCGACGCTTCGCCACTGTCCCTACATATATGGGCTTACGGAAACTTACCAGGTTGCACACGCTACTCACTCTTATCCTGCCCCTTGATTATTTGCCTGCAGAAGGCTATTGACTTTTACCTGCCGGATCGACAGGTTAGCAAACTGCACAACTAAGGGGACTCTCTTGCCACGCCGGATAAGACCTCATGTACGGGCATCCTTACGTTTAGCCCTGTCACTTACTGACTGGTTACTTACAGGAGGATATACCTCCACTCAGTCGGGCATTACGGGTACACTCACGGTACCACGTATAGGTTTCCAAAAAACTATAAAAAGCCAGCGGCTTTCATCCCCTCCCTCTCAGAAGGGGACTTCCCGCCGATAAAAGTTAAAATCAATTTTGTGAAAACTGAATTCGGAAATAGTCTATGAAATATTAACTAACTTCTGAAACAAATTGAAGGTCAGCAATACTTGTATCCTTTGATCTACTACACTTAATTGAATGGCTAGGCCCTTCATAGAATCACCCCAAGGAAACTCCCCTGTTTACCGAGGAGAGGAATTGCGTTCTAAAGGATATCTTTGTGAGGATGTGACAATCTTCTTTTTTACCGCTTTGTGTAAGTCTTTTTCCAGTACTTACACAATGTAAACTTAACCGATTGTTCAGATTTCCGCCCACATAACATAAACCATGCTTTTTGTGGCATATTAAGGTGCCGCGTTTTAGCCCTAATGAGATTGTCCCGCCGTACCTCTTTCGTATGCCGCCTTGTGAAAACTGCAGCCGGTGTAACTGTCGTCGGTGAAATCGTATCGGTTCTACATAATAGAGACCGGTTGTAGAAGGATTTTTCGCCCCTGTTATGGCGGCGGCCATTACCCAAGCATCTACACAATGCGTTTCAAACGCCACCTTTGATTTATTTGGTGATTTCTTCAGTCCAAAAGCCTCCCGTAATTGTTTGGTTTCGTGGCCTTGTATGGTGATGAGGATGAGCCCTAGTTTTTCTAGTTCTGCATAAAAATAGTGTTTACCAACTTCCAGCGGACTGAAATTGCGATTCCAGCCTCGCTGATTTTTCCGTGTTGTTGCCTTGACATCCTCGCTCACTGCGTATTGTAAGGGCAGGATTTTACACAACTGATGGACAAGTCGTAACTTTGCGTCCCATCTCGCCTTTGTTGAGGGTGGTAAAAACGTTTTATTATTCCGCCTGTTTTTCTTAGATTTTCTTCGACGGTTTTTTCTATATCTTCGTACTCTACGCATAATTTTACGCTGTGCTACTGCCTTTTTTACCCAGTCTACCGCTTTTGACATCAGGTTAAGCACCGTGTCCTCTATTCCGACGACTGAAAACCCCTCGAATTTCGTGCCGGGATGGTTGGGATCGAACTCTAATTGGAGGTAAAATATGCCCAATTTATTACGTTTCTTAATGGCTTTTTCTTGTTCGAGAATTTTCCTCGCCTTTGTCGGTCTGCACGGCATTAGTGGTATTCCGCTTTTGCTAACGACAGGAATTCTACCGATTGCGGTCTCCCTGCCCGAGTCGAGTGTCCCTTTGCCAATGCCAAGTAGGCTTAGCCTCTTGATGATGAGAGACATGACATTCAGTGGTTCTATCGAAGAGGAGGGGACTAGGGAGGCATCCCCGACATTCTTGTAGCCCACAAGGCGTAGTTCTTGAAGTATTTCTTCTGAATTTAGGCTAGTCAAGACTTGTATTGCTGCCACCATCACACGCCCCGTCCTTCAGGGCGGGGTTCTTGACCTGTTTGTGTATGTGTGATAAGAAAGATCTGATTGAACTAACATAGAGCAAAATATCATTAAGAATTCCACAGTCCTTTTGTCTTAAAAATTTTTGTTGATAAAGCATTCCTTTAAAAGGAATATGCTTCCTTTGACCCTACATAGTCTATTTTCGCTTAAGGTCAA
>JAEORY010000635.1 GCA_016840645.1 Candidatus Borrarchaeota archaeon
CACCATTCTGTCCGTATACTGTAGAAATTGGCCCTAGTGCTAGAAAACAAAGTATTATCATTGAAAGTATCAGTTTTCGCACTTTTGGTCTTCCACACTTAAAGAGTTCCATTTGTGTCACCTAATAATCTTAAAATAATTTATTTCTTTCTACAAGATTTTTCATATGACTTTTAATGAAAAAATAAAAGAGGGTTATGCTGATGATGATTGTTGTAGTTTTCTAATGGCGTCTTCTAACTGCAACTGCAAAGAGAGCAGCAAGAGGAATGACTATGATCGCTACCGTACCTAAGCAAAAGCCTCCAAGTCCACCAGTTTCTGCTGACAAATCACCAATTCCAATAGTTGGATCGTGATCTAAAGTATCAGTGAACGAGGGATAATTGAACCATACCTTTAGACCTGTTGTCTGCTCCGTTTCTTCAGCATTAGCAGTTACCGTCACTGATTGCCCATCTGCTGTTGCCGAGTCTTCGTAGGCAAAGAAGGCATCGCCGATCTGATAACCATCGTTACCTTCTTCGATCGTATGTGAACCGTTATCTGTTGTAAAATCAGTGCGTACCGCTAACCTGTTATCTTCACTTACAAAGTTCCAATTTTCGATGTAAACATCAATCTTCATTTTGTTACCTTCATCAGCACTAATATGACAAGTTAAAACGACCACTAGATTCTCTGATGCGATTTTTGTTGTACTTAAATTACCTTGTTGTCCATTTTTTCCATTTTGCTTGCCACGTATTGGGCCAACCAAAGTATAACTGAATTTTACAGAGTCTGCAGTATCACCAGATTCTAGAGAATCTCCATCTTCCGTTGTAAATCCACTAAATTCCCAATCTCCACTACTGAGAGAGAATGAAGCTCCACCTAATTCTGTTTCAGTCGAAGCAAACATTTCGTCACCATTGTCATCGCTGTATTCAATTAGATGCTGGAACTTCACGTGATACGCGTCGTCTTGGCTTTCATCAGTAGACCAGTACCAGAAATGAGGTACAGGTCCAGGATTCACTCGTACGGTGAGATCTTCTGTTGATACAACCACTGGTCCATTTGTTTCAAGACGAGCTTGAACACCATCTTGGGCATACACTGTAGAGATAGATCCTAGTGACAGAAAGAATAGAAATGCCACTGAACATATGACTTTTAGTGCTTGTCGTTTTCCAATTTTCGGTGTTTTCATTTTTATCACCTGACATACTTCAACACAACTAAATATTTATTCTTTTAGTTCTAGATTTCTCGAACATGGCTTCGAATTTTTTCGAATAGTTACAGAAAAGGATATTAAAAGAATAGTGAATGCTAGGAGATAAAAAAGTTAGATGTTGACCCGAAAACAATGAGACCATACTCATTATTTGCACGGCATAAGTGTTCATGGAACGATATATCAGTTTTTCATTAGATAATCAACAAATATATCAAGATATATACAAATTAAAGCGTATCAAATCATAGATGTGAGCTGTCGTTGAATATAACAATTTAATAACTTGATTGAGTAGGATCCCGTAAAAAGAATCGAGTAATTGAATTTAATAATAATTTGACAATTCATTTCGTCTACTTTATATTCAGCTATGAGTAATTTGCTATTGTGTGGAGAGTTTTACGAGAATATTTATAGAACAACGTAAAGAATAATATAGCATACAACTATGCAAACGCATATATGCTAAAAATAGCTGACGTAATGATCTGAAAACGCGCGCATCTTAAGAATAGTATCTTTACATTAGTTAGCACTGCAAAATCATAAGATATCAAAGTGTCTGCGGTATCCCACTACAAACAATATTCTAATTCGCAATTTAATCCTTTGAATATGGAGATCACTTACATTTATCTCAGAAAACGTCTTTAAAAATTATTTCCCTCAATTCCTAACCCTTAAGGGTAAGAGTGTCCTTGAGGTGTCTTAGTGATAAAAAGCAACGAAGATCCAACACTATTTTGGCTACTTGACCTTTATATCCCACAGTATCAGATTGCAATGGGTTCGGTAGATTTTAAAGGACATATATTGGCAACCTCTAAACAAGTTTGGAATTTCATTACTACCCATGAAAAAGAAGAAGAAACATTTATGCGATCTTGTCTTATAGGTCCTTCGGTATTATATGGATACACTTCAAGAGGTATACGAAAAGTCAAAACACTTTCTGGAGTGATCTTTGATTCGACTGAATTACGTCCTGATAAACCTATACCAGTCCTTGATACGATTAATCCGATCGTTATAGATCCTATGGCAACGTCTGAAGAAGAAAATGATTACCAAAGCCCCTCAAAATTAATGGGGTACTTCGCAAAAAAGACGTTTGAAAATACTTCTGGTATCGATATGGCTAGAACCTATCTTGGAGGACGCCACAAAGATAAATACAACATTTTTGTGAACGATATAGAATCAGGAGTGTATCGATTTCCAGAGCGCCTTCCCATCTTAGAAATAAGCCAGAAAAAACTAATAAACTTAGATAAAAGAAATCTAGCTCAATACATAATAGTTGAACTTAATCCCGTTTTCAATCCAAATCTAGACACCTTTAGTCAGTTTGTTGAGGTGTACAATACAACTTTAGAATATATGTTATCAGCAAAGGAATACTATTTCTTTTTATAAGTGTATTAAGGATTTCACTGGGTGAACTACCACCCTACAAGTAGGCTGGCTTCCTGAATCATCCATTCTCCAACGGGACATGTCAAACAGGCTCTACAGGCAGTTCCTGCCCTGAACGTGATGTGAATTTGAGAACCGGCGAGTGTTACCTCAGCTCGATTCTACTTACGATCTATGCGAAACAGTACGTAAAGGTTAGGGAGTATCGTGAAAGTGAAATACCTAACGCACTTCATCCCCCAAC
>JAEORY010000636.1 GCA_016840645.1 Candidatus Borrarchaeota archaeon
GGAATGGGTTTTGGTCCTGGATTAGGAATGGGTTTTGGCCCTAATCTATCTTGGTCCTGTAGATGGTTTCCATGGTTGCCTAGAGGATGGTGGAGATTCCCCTATTCCTATGGGTCTGGTACTCCCTATGGGTCTGGTACTCCCTATGGGTCTGGTACTCCCTATGGATATGGTACTCCCTATGGATATGGTACTCCCTATGGATATGGTGCACCGTACCCATCGACAACAGGGTTTCCGTTTTTCCCACAATTTTCTCCAACGTGGAGTTATGGAGCTAGTCCGCTAACTCAACTCGGATCTATGCCGCCAACTCAAGAACGAGAAATGCTTGAGCAAAACTTGAAATTCTTAGAAGAGCAACTAGGCGAAATTCAAAGGCGACTTTCAGAACTTGAATCACAAGAATAATTTAAAATTCAAGTCATATCTCCAAACAAATGCAGACAATCACACAGACTGTCTGCTATCAACATTTTTTTGGAAATGCGTGTTATGTTTCGTCGCATTTGGTTACGCTGATTAATTTCTAGGAAAAAACTTTGATAATATTTAAAAAAGAACACGTTCTAAAATAAAGCGTTGTTACAATAACGGATGAAATCTGCGGCACTCATGCGTATTTAGCTATAACAATTCATACATTACTTTTTGTTGGATACTCATCCAATTCAAGGTAAAGGCGCAGAACATCGAATGACTTCAAATATCCATTCTTTCCGATCTTCCTATAAATTGGCTTCTATACAACAGATTAAGAACTGTGTAGTTTCTTGGGAGAGAATAAATTGTTAGACACTAGATTTGAATGGAAAAAACGAGTTTTAGATTTGGGCCATTATGAAAAGACAGCCATTGATGAAGCGATCTCTCTAAAGTTAAATACGCTGGTTTTAGATGAAGTCAACCTTAATCGGCCTCTTAGCATTAGTTTAATTATTCCTACTAAAATAGACATTGAGAATGAAGAGACTCGAAAGTTAGAATTAAAGGTTCTTGGTGAAGTTTTGTCAGAATGTAGCAAACTTGTAGATCTTGGATATCTTGACGAAATAATTGTAATTGATGGCTCAACAGATAGCCAAGGGAAACCTTCATATACGGTTCTAGAAAAAGTTGTTGAAACGGCATCTGAGGAATTAGGGTTATTCAAAGAACAGATTAAATTGTTAAATGCCTACATGAGTGAACGCATTAAAGCGAAGAAAGGCTTTTTTGATTTTGTTTTAAAGGTTGTAAATCAGTTTGATGAGAATATGGGTAAAGTATTAGCAAAATATGGGGCATTTAACGTTGCTGGGAGATTTGGCGTCCCTCCAGGTAAAGGCGCAGGGATATGGCTATCAACCCCGATTACTAGCGGTGACGTCATATGCTTCGTAGATTCAGACATAAAGGGTTTTAAAAAGGAGTTTGTTGTCGGCTTATGCCACCCGATCATTTATACAAAAACCGTAAAAGATTCCGCGATTAAATATGTAAAAGCCTATTATCATAGATTGACAACACGATTAAGCGATAAAAGTGATGTAACAAAACTCGGAGGACGTGTAACTCGTCTTCTCGCAAAACCACTAATGAAAGTGATTGCAAATCATTTCAATGTATTTGAAGGAATCGAAACTTTTAGATATCCACTTTCTGGTGAAGCGGCCCTATCACGAGACGTTCTTGAAATGTTACGGATTCCATATCATTATGGGATTGAAATCTCAACTCTGCTACAATTATGTGAAACGATAGGTATAATTCCTCTAGCGCAAGTCGATCTTGGAATTTTCCAGCACATAGGACAGTCCTTAACTGGTTTGTGGAAAATGTCCGAACAGATTATCATGACATTGAAAGATCATCTTCATTCGCATGGTATAGATTTCTCCCACGAAGGTTTACTTGAAACAATACTTTCAGAATATGAAATTACAGCAAAAGAAATGTTAGAAGCCGATGCGAATACAGTTGAAACACTTCAAAATAAATTCGCAGAATCCATTAAAAAAAAGTTTGTATTCTCATTAGAGGAGGAAACAGAAAGGATCAACAAATTTACTGAAATTATTAGAGCACTGTTAATAAAAAAGTGGCTTGAAAGCGAAGGAAAAACGCTTTACCTACCACCTTGGCGAATGATTGAAAAAGAAACAGATGCGTACTTTCAAATTCGTGAAATGTTAAGAAGAAGGAGCATTCAGAGTACCTGGTCACGTATACAAGCAGCAGGCTTGATTTAGGGTAAAGAAAATCCACTTTAATTTTATCACAGCAAATAAATGGATGAATTTGTACAGTTTTGAAAACGTTTTGGAGTTGAAAAGGTGGAATGTAGAACGATTGGAGTCTGTTATTCTGCATATATTAACGAAGATTGTACTCCTAATGATTTGGCAGAGAGTATTCTGAAGATTCACGAAGAATTTAAAGAATTAAGTTATGATGTAAAATTTTATGTTACTATTTTTGATCCAAATAAACAGAATGCCGTTTTAGTTATAAAAGAATTGAGAAAAAAACATCGGTTACCTCTCCGCATACTAGAAGAACCTCTGGATTCCAAATATTCAGGTTATTGCACAAAAGGCCATTCGATGTCAAACGGTGCCATTATAGCGTATTTAAATGGTTGTGATTTCGTTGGTTTCATGGATGGCGATGAAACAATCCCTGAAGGTAAGTTTCCTCATATGCTTGAATCAATAAAAAAGTATGATGCAGATATTTGTTTTGTTGATATGCCGCGTTCGGCATTTTCAGGATTAATAACAAACTCCTTGTTAGTCTATTTTACATGTTATCTCGACTACAACGTGCCTGGGTTTATTTCAGGTTACTATTTACTTACAAAAAACTTGGCGAAAAAACTATTTAATATTCAAAATGAAGAGCA
>JAEORY010000047.1 GCA_016840645.1 Candidatus Borrarchaeota archaeon
GAACTAGAAGAACTCCCCCGGTGGGTCTGTTGTGGTACGGTTAGTTCTCTCACTACTGATGATTTGATGCACCATCTTGCTCCAGTACGTAATCTTATTCGTGTTGAAGACATAAATGAAACCCAGTTAGTAACGTTGTGTTCAGTGTGCTATAGCACGCTTAAGCGGTCCAATGCGCTTGTGAAGAATGATCCTGAAAAACTAAAAACCTTGAATCAATTCATGTACAGAGAAAATGATTATCAAGGCAACGTGAAGGTATTACACTTCCTTGAACTATTGAGGGAGATGGGCTTTTATAAACTAAAAGAAAAGGTAAAAAGACCTCTTAAGGGATTAACGCTCTCACCGTATTACGGTTGCTTGCTTGTAAGACCGAAAGAATTCGGCATTGATGATCCAGAAAATCCTACAATATTACAAGACTTGGTTAAGGCTCTAGGAGCAGACGTAATTGATAATCCGTATCAGCTCAAATGTTGTGGGAGTTATCATACTGTCGACAAGCCAAATCTAGTCGCCGATTTGGGCTACAAAATATTGACCTATGCAAGGAATTTAGGGGCGGATGCCTTAGTTTTAAGTTGTCCTCTTTGTGCATTCAATCTGGATAACAGACAACGAGAGATAAAACGCCAATATCCTGACTTTATTGAGATCCCGATATTTTATTTTACTCAGTTAATGGCTCTAGCGTTTGGTCTAGATGAAGACCTTGGTCTGGAACTAAATTATATTGATCCTATGCCCTTACTTAAAGAGAAATTACTAATCGACCCTACATCTTTGATTAAAGAACCAAAAATTGAATGAGAGGGGTTAATTTGGAAGAAAAAACAGAAACAGAGAAAATGGTAAGAGTATATATCATGGGACGCGAGTTTGAAGTCCCTGCCACTCTAAATATTGTAAAAGCATTCGAATATGCTGGTTATAGGTTTATTCGAGGAATCGGCTGCAGAGGTGGATACTGCGGAGCATGCGCCACAGTTTACCGATTTAAAGATGACTACAGGCTTAATTTCGCATTAGCTTGCCAAAAGGCTGTAGAAGACGGCATGTACCTGACTATTTTGCCCTTTGTGCCCGCTGAGAAGGCAAAATATGACCTGAACAAATTAAAACCAAGAGGAACCGTATTGCTTGAACTGTATCCAGAAATTGCTCGATGCGTTGCGTGCAACACGTGTACGAAAGCATGCCCACAAGAATTGGAAGTCATGGATTACGTTCAAGCAGCAATTCGCGGTGACATAGAAGAGGTTGCTAATTTGAGTTTTGACTGTATTCAGTGCGGTTTGTGTGCCATGAGATGCCCCGCAGAGATCGTGCCTTATAATGTTGGGCAACTTGCACGGCGATTATATGGAAAATATATTGCCCCACAAGCAAAACTTACGTATGAAAGAGTGGAAGAAATCCATGCGTGCGTGTTCGACGAAGAACTTGACAATTATATCGAGTTAGCAAAAGAGGATATTGAACAACTAAAGAAAATCTATGTGGAGCGAGAAATTAAGGTGGGTTAATTATATGGAACGTGGTTATCCCAATTATATGTTGGAGTCTATTGAGTTTGTAAAACAAACGCGAGAGAAACGATTAAAAGAAATTCCTCCACTCATGTCACTTGAGGAAAGAGAGCAAATCTTAAGGAAATACCATCCCGATTATCGAGAGGATAGCAAACGTGCAATAAAGGTCGGTATAAACGCTGGAGAACTCATGCCAAATGAAGTTGCAGATTTAATCGAATCTTATCCTCTTATCCAACCAGAACAAATCGATTTGTCAACTATTGATTATGATGTAGATATTTTAATCATTGGTGCTGGTGGAGCTGGATTAACGGCCGCTTTATGGGCGCTTTATTCTGGTGTCGATGTCGATAGAATCTTGATCGTCACAAAGCTGCGCTTGGGTGATTCGAACTCCAAGATGAGTCAGGGTGGTATTCAGGCTGCTGATTGTGAGGATGATAGTCCATCTCTTCATTATCTTGATGTATTAGGAGGTGGACATTTCACAAACGATCCTGAGTTAGTTAAGTGGCTGGTGCGCGAAGCACCTATGATTATCAAATGGCACGAAGAGTTAGGCGTCATGTATGACAAAGATGAGGAAGGGTGCATGGTTGTCGCACCAGGTGGGGGAACTTGTAGAAAGAGAATGCATTCTGCAAAAGATTACACTGGCATGGAGATTGTGCGCGTCCTGATGGACGAGGTTCGCAACTTGGAGATACCTGTGCTGGAATTCAACAGCGCTATTGAGTTGCTTATGGATGATGCAGGTAAAGTGGCAGGTGCAGTTCTTTGGGATATGGAAAAGGAAGATTATAGCATTGCACGAGCAAAAGCAACATTAATGGCGACTGGAGGGTTTGGCCGACTTCATGTGCAGGGATTTGCGACCACGAATCATTATGGCGCAACAGCTGACGGCTTAGTCATGGCTAATCGAGTCGGGACAAGAATTATTGATATGGATAGTGTCCAATATCATCCCACAGGAAGTTCTTATCCCGAACAAATCCTCGGCTTGCTGTGTACCGAAAAACTACGAGGGAGAGGAGCGCAACCAGTAAATAAATATGGTGAAGAGTTTGTGTATCCCTTAGAACCTAGAGACGTCGAAGCAGCTGCTTTAATTAGAGAATGCGCTAGAGGAAATGGGCTTGTAACACCGACTGGAATGCCTGGAGTATGGTTGGACACTCCTTTGATCGATATTTTTCATGGCGAAGGCACCATCGAAAAGGAATTTTCGGCTATGTTTCTAAAGTACAAGCGGTTTGACATTGATATGACACAGGATCCTATCCTTGTATATCCGACACTCCACTTTCAGAATGGCGGAATCGTAATTAACGAACGTGCTGGAGTTGTAGGTGTTCTAGGGCTCTTTGCTGCTGGTGAAACAACTGGCGGTGTTCACGGTAAGAATCGACTGATGGGTAACTCTATTTTAGATTATTGCGTATATGGCAGACGCATGGGTATTTACTCAGCAGACTACGTCCAAAATGCCAATGTAGGCAAATTAAGCCTGGATCATGTAACTAAATATGTGAAATTATTAGAGGACACGGGTATCCCTAATAGAAAAGCACCTATTCTACTTCCTGAATATAGAGGCGAAAGGACTCTATCCCATGCTTTGGATTTGCTTTGATGATACTTAAAGAGAGAGGTTAAAACAAATGGGTAAAAAAACTGGCGTATATCTCTGTCAATGCGGAGGGAATATTTCTGATGTCGTTGATGTGGATAAAGTAGCTGAGCTGCTTGAAAATGAGGATACAGAACTAATAGAAATACAGCGGTATTTGTGTAGCGAACCTTCAATAGAGACCATGAAACAAGCTATTGAAGAGAAAGGACTTGATAGACTTGTTTTAGCTTGCTGTACTCCTAAGATGCACTTGAAGAAATTTCAGAGAGTACTCAAAGAAGCGGGTATCAATCCAGCACTCGTTGATGTTGTTAATGTTAGAGAACACTGTAGTTGGGTACACGAAAACGATCCTGAAGGTGCGACTCTAAAAGCCACCGACCTTGTTCGTGGAGGAATTAGAAGAATCGAAAAATCGGTGCCTCTTGAAACAAAAGAAATTGATGTTACACCAAAAGTTTTGGTCGTTGGAGGAGGAATAGCAGGAATTATAGCCTCTCTTCGCGTGGCAGAGAATGGTATAGATTGCTATCTAGTTGAAAAAGAGCCAAGCATAGGCGGTCACATGATTCAATATCCAAAAGTGTTCCCTACCCTTGATTGTTCGCAATGTATCTTAACTCCCAAGTTAGGGGATGTAAACGATCAAGAACTTATTCAGCTGCTAACATTGGCAGAGCTAAAGGAAATCACGGGATATACTGGAAACTTAAAGGTAACAATAAGGCAAGCCCCTCGCTATATTAATGTTGATAAATGTACTGCATGTGGGGACTGCGCTAGCGTATGTCCTATATTACTCCCTAGTGAGTTCAACCTAGGTCTGGGAAAAAGAAAAGCTGCTTATCGACCTTTTCTCCAGGCGGTCCCACAAGCTTTTTTAATAGATAAAAACAATTGCCTTCATTTTAAGTATGGGATTTGTCAAACTTGCGAAAAACTATGTCCTGCTGGGGCTGTCGAATTTAATCAAGAACCTCTTGAAAAGAACTTAGACGTCGGTGCTATAATTTTAGCAACAGGTTATGATCTGTATGATCCCAGCGCTTTAGGTAGATATCTCTACGGGAAACATCCCAATGTCCTTACTTCACTTCAAATGGAACGAATGCTGGATATTACAGGACCAACATCCAGCCGGGTTGTTCGTCCAAGTGACGGAAAAAGCGTTAAAAAGGTCGCCTTTGTGCTTTGTGCGGGATCACGAAATAATGAAGCAGGAGCAAATAAAGATGAAGGTGTTCCTTATTGCTCTACTGTATGCTGTCTCTACGCTCAGAAGCAAGCTACACTTTTGCGAAAACTCGGTATTGATGTATGGATCCACTACATTGACATTCGATCACCAGGAACAAAATATGAAGATTTTTATCATCACACGCAAGAATTAGGAGTCAAATTCATTAAAGGCAAGGTATCCGAAGTCATGCCAACTCCCAATAATGATGGAAGACTCATAGTTCGGGCCGAAGACATGCTCATTAACCGGATGATTGAAAATGAATTAGATCTTGTAGTACTTTGTCCGCCAATTTTGCCAAGCGAAGGAACTGAAGAGTTGGCACAGAAGCTAAAAGTTCCTCTAAATGAATACAAATTTTTTCTAGAAAGCCACCCGAAACTTGATCCTTTAGCAACCAAGCGGGAGGGCATTTACGCAGCAGGAATAGCAACAGGTCCAAAAGATATACAGACCACAGTTTCTGAGGCTGAAGGAGCTGCAATGAAGGCTGTGAATTTTGTAAGCGCGAAAAAGGAAATCGAACCCAATAAAGCGTATGTTATTCCTGAACTATGTACTGGCTGTAGGGAATGTATTGAAATCTGTCCAGAAGAGGCAATTACAATTATAGACGAAAAAGCAGTGATCAATGATCTTGCTTGTACAGGTTGTGGATTATGTATTCCAATATGTCCAGAGAATGCTATTGATATGCAATCATATTCTGAGGAACAATTACTCGCGCAGATTAAAGGAACATTAGTAGGTTCGAAGGCTGAACTGAAAATTTTGGTGTTCGTGGAAAAAGAACTTGTGTATACCGCAGCAGACATTGCAGGTGTTTCTAGACTAACATATCCTAGCAGTACTAGGTTTATAACACTTCCAAGCAATGCGCGACTGAAACTATCATATATCCTTTACGCTTTCGCGAATGGAGCAGATGGTATAATGTTTTTAGAAGCGCCTGAAGAAGAAGGACCTGTTCCAGAAGCACATAAGGCTGCAGAAAAAATAATTGAGGAATATCAAGAAGTACTTGAGGACGATTATGATCTTGATAGTTCTCGTCTATGGTTTAGTCGAATCTTTGTTCCTGATTGGAGAAAATTGGCTACTGTTTTTGATACATTCCATCAAATGATTGATGATCTCGGTCCTCTAACCGACGATGAACGTAAGGAATTAATGCAAGCATGGTTAAAAGGTGCTAAGGTTCCTCAAGTTCAATGAAATTAGCGGAGATCCTTAATCGATTTTGAAATCTACTGTTTCTTTCATTTTAATTGAGAATAATAGCAGGCCAGCTAAGGGTAAACTTGCCATAATAATCATCATTGTAGCGAGTCCAAAAAGTTCAGCAAGTAACCCGGCAATGAGTGGTCCAATTGTTGCACCAATTCCTAAACTCGTCATAATAAGACCCATTCCTTCTCCTCTGTTCTCTCTTGGAGCAACATCAGCAACAATTGTTGTAGCAGAAACCATAACTGATGCATAACCGAAAGCAACAAGAATCTGAGATGGGATCAAGGCAATAGGTGATGTTGAGAGCCCAAACCAAATCGCACTAAGTCCACTAGCCAAAAGCCCCATTATCATTACTGGTCTTCGTCCAATTCGGTCGCAACAGAGTCCCATCACGAACATGAAAATCGCTTGTGTCCCCATATTGAGCGCATAAAGTAATCCAACCTGTGCTGGTGTCCCGCCCACATCGACTACATACAAAGGGAATAAGCTATACAGACCTAGCAGTCCTCCATGGCGGAGTATGAGCGTAATATAAACGGTTGATAGTCCACTTTTTCGAACAAAGTCATCCTTTTTGAACATCACTGTAAATCTTCGCTTCAGATCATTAACTACCTTTTTAAGGTTAGCAGGTTCATTACTGTGATTTGCTTGTGTTTCTAAGGTCTTGAAATCTGAAAAAACAAAGATAACAATACATGCTGCAAGAAATGTTACAAAAGCAGCTGCAATGAAAGGAAATGATAAAGAAAATAATTCAACCAGAAAACCGCTTGCAAGGGCACCAACAAACCATCCTGATGAGAGTGCGGCGTTCATTATGCCCATACCACTGCCTCTCTTTTTACCATTTAGGTTTGAAGCGATTGCTAATGCTATAGGAGTAAAAGCACCAATTGCTATTCCTCTGATTAAACTCAGACCAATAAGTTCGTATACATTTCTTGAGAAGAAATAACCCACAAGTGTAAATCCTGAAACAAAGAGACCTCCCATCAAGAACGGTCTTCTTTTTCGAAGAGTATCGCTAAAAGATCCCCATATTACTGTAAATAACATGTAAGTGAGGAAAAATGACGAATATAATATGCTGATTTCAATGAGATTTGCACCTAATTGTTCTGCGTACAGGGGGAGCACTGGTGGAACAATCATGTACGCAAAATAAGCAAAAAATGCTGTAAAGTAAAGCGGTATCAGTTCTCTTCTCATAATACTACCTTTCCTGAAATCGATAGAATCAATATTTGTTAAAGATTGCAAGGTAAAAAATATTAGGCTGTTTAGAAATCTAAAACAAGAAAACAATAAGAAATCGAGTTCCTATCTAATTTCTTTTGAGGTCTCTTGGAGTGAGCAATAGAACAATACTTTAAGTTTATTGAATTGGGATCTAGAAAGTGTTTTTCGATAATAACAAAAGAAAAGAAAATGAGCGGACAAACCTGCATGGCAATCAATTAATTTGTTAACGCAATATCTTCATTTTGGTGGTCTTTCTCGCATTATAGCATATAATGAAGGCGGTTTAGGCGTACATTCAAGTTCTACACGAATTGGATAAGTTGAACCAACGGCATGAGTTTTTTCCAGTCCATCCATGATTTCGTCAATTTTCTCTGTCGGAATGCCGAAAATAAGCTCACTATCCGAAGCCATGCCAAATCTTCTCGTTCCGTAGCAAGGAAACGCAGTGTTCACATCATTTCTAAGATAGGTTGCAGCTATCCCTTCGGCACAGGTTCCGCCCTCTGCAGCAGTGGTAAATGACAGCCTTTCACCAGTTTTCCAGGTAGCGGCATGAATCAATCTTGTCATTTGGGCAGGATTAGCAAATAATAAAATTAGATCTGGCTCAAGAGGTGTTTTCGCTAATGGCGCGGTAACAATAGCTTCGAAAGAGCCCGTTTCAATTTTTGGAATATTCCCTATAAGGTTAGAGGAGGCTTCTATGTCTTCCACTCTAGCTCCAGCACGCCTTTCGCCAGATATCATATCTTCTGGCCAATCTGCGAATCCTAATACTGACTGCGCATAAGAACAGATGATTTCCTCCATTCCCCCGCCAAGGACCCTTTCATGTATCCTTGACAAGGCAACCATTTGACAGACTGTAAGTCGAATTTTAGGTCGTTCTACACCTGCAGGGATATCATTCTTCTTTTTCAATAATTTTACAGCAACTGGTGTTGTTCTCAATCTTAAAAGTCGGATTAATCGTTCCTGAATACCTTCACAATCCATATTTTCACCTCAATTAATGAGCATATTGGGTCTATAAAGAGAACTAATTAGGTGAAACATCTTCAAGCATAAAAAAGTAATATATCAAAAAGTAGCAGTTAATATCATCAAGATTTTATAAAAGGGGCGCAATCCCCTTCGTCACTTTCCTCCAAGGTGTTTATAAGGAAAGGTCATTCGTTTTTGATCATCTAAATCAACAATGGCTTTGTTCTATTTTTGTATGTATAATTGTTTTGTCAAACCGCGGACATCAAGTATGACTTTTTCAGGAAGGAACGCTTGCACTTTTGGATCCATATAGATCGTAAGTTTGTTGACTTTTCCGATAAGTGAAAGTCGATTATTTGTTTTTGTGTCCTTTTCAGGGACAAGAGCAACTTCTGGGGTGGCTGTACAGGTTTTAGATCACTTCCCCGATACATTGAGCCAAAATACCAATGCAAGATTGCCGCCTTTAGTTTTCCGCAGTTTGTCTGAGAGCCATTTTTTTGCCTTCTGAGACAAACTTATCTTTAAGGAAACCACCTCTTCTTTTTTCCGTTTCAGTTTCAGATTCGTCCTCAGCTTAAATGCTGCTCATGCTAACTATATAAATATTGCTGCGCTGCAATTTTAGCTAGAGAATTTTATAATAATGGTACATCTTAGAATGCTGCAAATAAAACTAGTTTTATAATGTAAGCCTATTACCATTTCTCCAGAATTACTGATGTAACAAAATGTGGTTTTATGCAGAAGAAACAGTGGGCCAAAGAAATTACTGAACGATTGATAAAAGAATATGGAGAGAATAGGAAAGATTCTTTAGAACCTTTCGACGAACTAATTCGCACTATTCTTTCTCAAAATACGAGCGATGTGAATTCAGAAAGAAGTTATAAACAACTAGCGGATAAATTTTCGACTGCTAAAGCACTAGCTGATAGTTCTCTTGATAAACTAGAAGAAACAATCAAGATTGGTGGATTATACCGCCAGAAGGCAAAAAGAATAAAGAATATTGCACAAATCGTTGTAGAGAAATACGATGGAAGTCTCTCCTTTTTGAAAGATATGAATACTGACGAAGCCCGGAAATTTCTAAACACTATAGATGGGGTTGGGGCAAAAACAGCAGACTGTGTTTTATTATTTTCTTTAAAACGCTCTGTTATTCCAGTTGACACCCATGTTTGGAGAGTTTCAAGAAGATTAGGACTTGTTAAGGACAAGAAAAGCAAAAAAGTTACAAGAGCGATGGCAGGACGTGTTCTTGAGAAATTAATCGAACCGGATCTCCGATATGACTTTCACGTTGATTTAATTCTTCATGGAAGAAAGATTTGCAAAGCTCAGATTCCCTTGTGCAGCAAATGCATTTTGGAAGATTTGTGCGAAAAAAACGGAATAAAGAATAAAGGATAAGTACGAGAAGTTATCATACAAGGATGAGGGTAAGGGTGCAACCCTTTTTATCAACTATACTCTCCGTGCTTTTCAGTATAGCCTCATTATTTACCCTCAGATAAGAGTTTATCAACGAATTTGTCTAGGTTTGGTACACCCACAAATGTTCTTTCTTCATTAATGACCGTAGCAGGGACACCGGAAACGCCGTATTTAATAGCGAGATCTTGGTGTTCGTAGGCTTCGATTGTATCGGAGATGACTTTTCCATCGGACTCTATGGATATCTGGTTTGCTAGTAGTACAGAAGCTGGACAGAATGGTCAATCCCCCACAAGTGAGGAATAATCGTCTTCACTTGTTGTAGGTGTGACCACTGTCCGAACTACCACTGGTTTCAGGATCTCCATCAGTTTTTCTTTCAAATGTCCTAAATCTGTGGTTTGAGTTGAAACCATCACAAGTGTTTGAATAAATGCCGCAAATTCTCCTCCGGCGGGTATGCCTGTGTATCGTATTCCAGTCAATTCTCCTCCCGATTCTATACGAATAGTGGGTGGGTATTCAACTTCGTATTTTGTTGCTAACTCCTCTTGAGTATCGAGAGAGATCTCTTCAAGTGTAATTTTGTCAGTAAGTTCAGTGAGAGTCTTACAGAGTTCAACGGTATCGGCACATGCAGGGCAGTGGATATCTGATGTGAAAACTTTTAGAGAAATAGGTTTTTCTAGTTTCTCTAATTCCCGTCTGAGTTGAGACCTTCCAGAAGGTGAGATCAACGAAATTCTCTCCTTTATGGATTTATTTTGTTGTTAGAGTTGAAAGTATGTGATGGGCGTATATATTTAGTTTATGTTAGTGGCGCAAACATCATGCTGTCAAAGAGTGAACTAGCCTCCAACATGTTAAATAATCTCCTTGTGGAGACTATATTGAATTGCAACCAGCTCTAATAGACTCTTAGCGCGTTGGAATTAGACTAACTTACCTAAAACTAATTAAAGTCTTATGATTCAATTATCAGGTATCTTGAATCAAGGTTCTTGAAGATGTCTAATAAGAAAGAAAATGGAATATTGTTGGAAAATGAAAGGTTTTTGTCATTTCTCCGCAAGAAGAACAAACCGAAGATAACGAATACGTCCAAATTGTCCTAAAATTGAATTTGAGACCATTTTTGTCTACATCTTCATTCTTTTTAGGGCAATCTCATTTTATACCTACCTGAATCAATTTATCGACGAATTTTCCAACGTTTGGAACGCCCACAAATTCTTTCTTTCCATTTATGATTGTTGCAGGTACTCCCGTCACTTCGTATTTCATAGGTATTTCCTGATTTTGATATCCCTCTACTATATCTGAAATAACCATGCCATCGGATTCAATTGATATTTGGTTTGCCATTAGAACTGATACTGGGCAGTGTGGACAACGTGATGTGACGATGGTTTTGACAACTATGGGGTTCTTAATCTCCTTTATTTTTACCTTTAAATGGGCCAATTCTGTTTGTCCAGTCGAAATCATTACGAGTGTTCTAATAAATGGAGCGAATTCGCCACCAGCCGGGATACCAGTATAGCGTACTCCACTTCCTTCAATAATAATCGTAGGTACCCATTTAACTTTGTATTTTGCTGATAACTCCTTCTGAGTGTCAAAAGATATTTCTTCATATGAAAATTTTCCATTTGAAAGTTCAGTGAGGATCTTACAGAGTTTAACAGTATCCGCAGCTGTGGGGCAGTTATTTTTTGATGTGAATACTTTTAAAGAAATTGGTTTTTCGAATTTATCAAATTCTTGTTTCACTATCTCTTTAACTGAATCAGACATCATTCATTTTTCTCTCCTGCAAAATTTTCTTTGTCTGAATTATTTTTATGGCACATTTATCACTCTTCCGCAAGAAGACCCCTCAACGTGTTGGGGGGGGATGAAGTGCGTTTTTTACTTGTTTCACTTTCACGATGCTCTGTAACCTTTAAGTACTGTTTCGCTTATATCGTAAGTAGAATCGAGCTGAGGTCACACTCGCCAGTTCTCACATTAACTTAACATCAATTTCAGGGCAGGAACTGCCCGTAGAGCCTGTTTGACATGTCCCGTTGGGGAATGAGTGATTCAGGAAGCCATACAACTTGTTGAAGGGTAGTTCACTTAGTTTATGTGAATATGTGCGCGTATATTATGAGAGATTGTTATTCAAAGGAATTTTTAATTCTCTCTTAGAATATTTTGGGAACATAAGCAGTTGTCAATTACCCCACCCTGGCGGATGGAATCTTCTTGCGGAAGAGTGATAAACTCGCATAGTATTTATGCTTTAAAATCTGAGCCTTTCTTTATGAGTATAAATATTCATCCTTTTTCCCCGCACAAAACAAACAAGTGTGACTCCTGTTTTTTCAGCCAACGCAATTCCCGAATTTACTGGACCTGAAATAGATATTAGAATTGGAATTCCTACTCTAGCCACTTTAAGAACCATATCGGCAGGCTGACGACCTGTACTTGCAAGGGCGAACTTCGAAAAATCTAAATTATTGAGTGCAGCAAATCCTACCACTTTATCTATTGCGTTGTGTCTTCCAACATCTTCAAAAATACACAATGCATTTCCATTTACTGGATCAAATAAACCTGCAGCATGTGTTCCTCCAGTTTTTTTGAAAATCTCACTTTTACTATTTAGAGTACGGATGATTTCAATAATCTTGTTAGCTGCGATTGAGGTTTTGGATGAAACAAAGATTTTAGTACGGGCTAGGAGATTAAAATAGTCACTTGTAGACACACAGGCGGTTGTTATTAGTTTTTGAATTTTTGATCTTCTAAAATCGCATTTTGACCTAGTATCAATGTTAATATTGTTTTCGGAGACATCAACTCTGATACATTCATCAAAGGATTTTATCATGCCTTCTGAGAGGAGATATCCTATCCCCAACTCTTTTATGCTATCTGGTGAAGCTAAAAGCGTTATACAATGTTTCTTATTAATGATGATATTGAATGGGATCTCTACAGCGACATCGTCCTCTATAATGTGACTTTCACTTAGGTGATCATTTTTGAGTTTGATACGTAAAGCTGTAACAGATGTTGTCATTTTCATTTCATTCACAACTTTAAGTTTTTAAAGCAAATTAACTTTCTTCTTTCAAAATTAACTCAAATACATAATTAGAGTGCTCGTTAATTACAATTCCGCCATTCTGGAAGTGAAATTCTTGTTAAAATCATCGCTCCTCGCAGAAGTAATTTCAGTCATTTATTTGCCTCCACTTGTTTCACTTTGGTTATTCATTGTTTTTGCATTGTATTCACCAGCTGAAATCGGTAATCCGTCCCTATTCTTTGTTTTCGTGGGGATCACTTTTTTCACGATCCTGCCGCTTCTAACCTTAATTCTGCTGGCAAGAGATCATGAACCTACGTTTGCTGTTCCACGCGCTTCACGAAATGTGAGCTACGCTGTTGTCTTTCTTGAATATATTATAGGTTCATTAATCTTTTATCTAGGCAAGGTAGCAGTACTTTTCATTATTGGCCTAATCTACATAGTGATTATTGCCACTTTAATGGTTATCAACCGTTTTTGGAAAATTAGTGTTCATGCTGCTGGAATTTCTGGTCCAGCCACCTTCTGTTTATACATTTTTGGCCCGTTTACACTTTGGGCAGTTCCACTGCTACTGTCCGTTGTTCTTGTGATATGGGCTCGCTATCAACTCAAAGCTCATACCTTTTCTCAACTTGTAGGAGGCACACTAATAGCAAGCATTATAACTCTTATTATAGCGTATCTATCATTTTAATATATAAGGAGTTTAGTTTGGCTCGTTATAATTAAAAAAAAGAAAAAGGGGCGCCTTCCCTCGCTTCTTTTGCCCAAAAGACTCATCTATTGGATCTTTCATAAGGGAAAAATAACTACAATATTTAAAGACAAATATTATCTGTTTTCTATTTTTCCGAAATCATCCTCTAGCTCATCCTTTTCTAATTTTAGCACTTCTTTAAATTCCACTTCTGTCTTTTTTACTTTAAATTCCTCTAAATCCTTTGCTTCCTCTTTCGCGATTTCGTCCGCTACTTTTAAGGCAATTCTATGTCTTCTTACAATCTCTCCTAATTTAGGATATTCATAAGTCATATCAGCTTCTGATTTCAATTCTATGTTCTGCATTCGCGCAAATCTCTTAACACTTTCTGAAAAGCCACTTCTACTAATTAATATCAATTTCAAGCCGTCAATCTCAATATTTTCATTTTTAAGAAGTTCTTTTAGTCGTTCTACTTGATAACACTGGTTAACTCCAACTACTCTCCCCCAGTCCTTTATGAGCAAAATTGCAAATGGATTATCCTTGGAGTCCTTCAGGAGTAAAACATCGCTTTTCTTATTTGTTGTACAAAGCTTTCTCTTAATTGATGGTATCTTGTAGGGCGGCCAATGGGAAATGTCGAGGGGTACGAATCCTTTTTTTTTGTAGTATTTCACAATTAGCCATCGAAGGTTAAATAGTGTTGCTTGTGCCATTTTTCTCACGCCTACCGTTACTTAGGTTGCATTTATTTATTCGATAGATCGGAATAGAATTGTACGATGGTGAATACTATCTTCGAATAGCACGGCGTAAGTATATTAGTGGGAAACACCATCATCTCATTATGCTTCGAAATGACATTGGAATAAATGCCTAATGCCATCAAATAAACTCATGTTCCAACATTAATCCCGACAAAAGTAATTTATATTTGTTTTGTTATTTTTGTTGGTATTTAAATCGGTAATTCGGTCTGTGCGAGCGCGAAAGCGCGCTTTTCGAAATTGAGCATTTATAAAGGTATTAAAAGGATATTAAAATCATATACTCCACTATAATGCAAATAAAACAATTTATGAAGACATACATACTCGGCTATATGTAAATGAGTATATTCTTCATTGGCATCATACCTCGGATGTAAACATCCTCGGTTATATGTAAATGAGTATATACCTCATTTTCATAATGCCTTGGATGTATACTCCTTAGAACTATCATTCATGATTCGTTCGAAAACTGTTCAATGTTAGTTTGTAATAACTTTTTTAGATTGAGGCTCTTTTTTTCTTCAAATTCCACAGCTTTTTTAGAAAAAATAGAAAAAATAGAAAAATATCTCAAGACCATTGCCCTCATGTTCTGTGATGAAGTGATAGAAGAACGCATTCAATCAGGGTGTCTCTCCATTTATTTAACTTCGCAATGTCGAAGATTATTGTTTTT
>JAEORY010000637.1 GCA_016840645.1 Candidatus Borrarchaeota archaeon
TCGACCACATCAAATCCTGGAGGAATCGTTTCCTCAAAAATCAAGTCATTAAATCGAGCAGAACCAGTATTGATTACAGTCAATGTAGTTATAATCGGTTTTGTTTCGGCCGCACTGATTTCATTTCTGTCAAATGACTTTTCTAAATCCATAGCTGCGACTGTCACTTCACTACCCGACATTATTACAGAGCCCATGAGTTCCCTCAGAAACATACTTTTGACCGAGAAATCAACTTTTTGACCAAAACTAGGCAGTTTCATAATCGGATCTTCTTTTGGATCTGGGAACACAAAATTTTTGGTCCATTTATTATCAGTTTGTGTGCTAAGCGTAATATCAAGTCGCTCTTCATCGACTATCAGTTGTTGTCTTCGATCCGAGCGTTTCTTAAAAATGCTTTCTTCAGCGCTCTGGCGATAGACTTCCACTTCACGAAGCAGTAATTCAAAGTTAGATAAGTTTTCGAACTCGATTGTACAAGCCCAGCGACCGGGAGTCTTTTCCATTTCATCCTTATCGATCCATGTCACGTTCTTAGTGTAACCATCCGATCCCATAAATGCAATTCCTGAAATAGTCATATCAGGCGCTACATAGTTGGCAGTGATATTCCCAGTTTCAAAAGATTCTATTTTTTCTGCTATCAATGGAACTTTAAAACTCATTGATTGAGTACCATTGGAGTCTAAACTAAATCCTGTCCATATTATCGTGTTGCCTTCTTTTCTATATTTGCCTATATCAACTTCTATGTCACTTATTCCCCCCAGGGCTCCAGGCAATTCTTTTTCGACTGTTATATTTTCCAACTTTGTTTTTGATACATTGATAACACTCACTGTTATTTTAGTAATCGTCTCTTTATCCTTTATTAAGATACATGGACCTGTATCCTTTCCTTGAGCTGCATTTACAGATTCCTTAAGTCTCAAAAGAGGTTCTACTTCTTTTAAAGCGTATTTTTTAGCACGTAATTCACCGGGTTCCAACTCATAGACATCTATATGACATAAACCCTCTCTAGGGGCTAAATTGGTATTTTCGAGATTTTCCCAGTAGCTATCTACGTCCCAGACCCTATTTTTCTTGTTTGGATTGTAAAAACCTATAAGTCCTGTAGCCTCTATTTTTTCAACCGTACCATCCGCTTTTAATACAGCATTCGTTGTCTCAGAGTTGATTACAAGAATACGTTGGTTATTTGCTTCGCCAGCCTTCTTCCAAGCAGGCGAAAGATCTTTATCGGTCATAAGTTCAAGATCTTCTTCTTTAAGATCTAAAACCACACGCCCCCGTGGTACCTCAAATAAACTGGCACCTTCCTTCACTTTCGAAACATATTCTGTTGTCACCAATTTTGGCAACTCTTTCGTTTCTATTTCTTCCTCTTCTTCCTCTTCTTCCTCTTCTTCCTCTTCTTCCTCTTCTTCCTCTTCTTCCTCTTCTTCCTCTTCTTCCTCTTCTTCGGTTTCTTTCTCATCGAATTCTTTAAAAGACATTTTTTATCACTCCTATTATTTTTGTTTTTGTTTTAATCGTGTCTTTTTGACATAAATGACGTCCATAGCAATATTACAGCAATCTTATGATTTTAAAATGACATATACCAATAAACATATTCCGAAGAAAATGCCTGTCGCATATGAGATGTCAAAATAGGTCAATAGAGCAGTTATATCGACGAATAAAAATATTAACGTACTTATTATTAAGATTCCTGCAAGGACAAGTGATAGTAAGATTCTTTCTCCAATTGTAAGTGGCTTTTTATCAAGTGTAAATATTCTAATCCAAATGATGATAGCAATCCCCATAAGGGGAAGAAATGCAATCAACATGAATATGAATGGGAGCAATAAGAGTCCACTTAATTGGTCTCGGATATCTTCGATATCTGTTTTATATCGTTCATATTCTGCAGTATATACTTTCCCATAATCTTGACGAATCCTTAACTTATATCCGCTCCAGATAGAATATTTGAATCCTCCAAGTTTTCCCTTTATTCTATCTCTAATCCCTTCTTCTGCAAGAGGTTGGTATTCACCCTTAATAACTGGCATAAGGTAAACCAAGATAATTAAAGACCATATACCAAGAAGAAGGCTGATCCACTCTTCAATGACCGAAAGGGTTCGCATGTATAAAATAGCCGATATAAATACGTAACCTCCGTACCCCCATATTATACCTGCTACGCCCAAGAGGAGTGTCTTTAATACCTTTCCACTAGTTTTTCTACCTTTTATTAAACCTGAAAATATTCTAAATACGAATGAACTAATCATAGCATATGTGATGATTAGCCCCAAGCCACTCAAAAATCGCATTGTAATCCCTGAGACTGCAGTTAGGATTAATAGGAATGTTAATTCAATAAAACTACTTATATCCCAGTTATAGACGAACATCAGGACTAAGAAGAGAGAAGAACTCGCTACAAAACTAATGGTGTAACTAATAACTAAATTATCCGTTATGTTTTCAATGATTTTTTGTAAATAATCAGTCAAGATCTCAACTCATTTTTTCATTTTTAGCTTTTAGAACTTCCTCTTGTCTTCAATTATAGGGAATCGGCGCAAATATGTTTTAGCAAATTCTGGATCTGCTTGAAATGTTTTGCTTTTCAAAATTACTCTTTCAAGTCTATCCAACGCCAGGCGAAAGGTTTCTTCTATGCCCCATCCTTCACTAGAACTGAAGAAGTAGCCTTTTCTTGATCGCATATGAAGACGGCAATGAACCAGTTGATCCCCCTTAATGCTTGTGCCATGACTTTTCAGGTAGACGAAAAGTGTACCAGCTTCCAACTTTTCTTCGAATCTATTTTCGAATGATTCAAAATTATCCATAATCATTTTTTCTTGT
>JAEORY010000638.1 GCA_016840645.1 Candidatus Borrarchaeota archaeon
TTTATAAAAATATAAATTATGGTTTTATATATGGGAACTGAAAAATCTTATGATGTAGTTGTTATTGGAGCGGGCAACGGTGGATTAGCGGCAACTGCGCGTCTAGTCTTAAGTGGCGTAAAAGTGTTGCTTATTGAGCAACACAATTTACCTGGAGGATTTGCATCAAGTTTCGTCAGAGGAAGGTTTGAATTTGAAACCTCACTTCACGAGCTTGAAGGATATGGCCCTGCTGATGATCCAGGGTCAATTAGAAGATTATTTGAAAAACGCCTCAACATAGACGCTGAATTCCTGGAAGTTCCAGAAGCATACAGAGTAATCACGAAGGATATTGATGCAAAACTACCATTTGGAAGAGATGCATTTATTAAAGAGGTAGAAAAGCAAGTACCGGGGAGTAGAAAACCCATAACCAACTTTTTTGCTTTAGCTGATGATATTAATGCTGCTTTTAGATATATTGGTAAGAGCCAAGGAAGGCCAGATCAAAAGGAACTCTTAAAAAATCATTCTAATTTCCTAAAAACAGCGGCGTATTCTGTAGAAGAAGTTGAAAATGCACTAAACATTCCGAAAAAAGCACAAGATATTATTAATGCATATTGGGCTTATTTAGGGCTCCCAATGAATCGTATGAATTTTACCTTATATGCTGCAATGACAAGCTCGTACATAGACCGAGGAGCCTACATACCTAAACTCCGCTCAACAGAGTTCACCTTAGCTCTCGATAAAAGGATAAGAGAATTAGGGGGTGAGATCTTGTATAATACTCGAGTTGAAAAGATTTTAGTAGAAAATGGAAAAGTAATTGGTGTTGAAACCTCAAATGGAGATATTATTAAGACAAATCAAGTAATATCTAATGCCTCACAGACACTAGTGTATAATAAATTGATTTATCCAAAGTCTGAAGTTCCGGAAATCGCATACAAGGAAGTTAATTCAAGAATTCACGGACTCTCTGCGTTTGTCGTCTATTTGGGGCTAGACAAATCCCCCGAAGAATTGGGGATCAAAGATTATAGTTATTTTATCATGGGTGACATGGATACAGAAGCTTTGTATAATCAATGGAATTCCCTCGGCGTTCCTAAAGGTCAAGCTACAGTATGTTTAAATATTGCGAACCCTGACGCATCTCCTCCAGGTACATCAATTGTTTATATCACAACACTTTTCCAACCAGGAGCTTGGAAGGACGTGAAGCCTGAGGATTATATAAGAGTTAAAAACGATATCGCCAAAGGTCTCATCATCGATTTTGAAAAGGCTCTTGGCATCTCAGTGATGGATCACATAGAAGAATTTGAAGTTGCAACACCTCAAACATTTGCGAGATACTCACGCACATATAATGGCATTATATATGGTTATGAACCGGAGTCATGGGACTCTCTCGTTCCACGAATGATGATGATGAGTGATCATTATTATATTGAGGGACTAGAGTTCGCAGGAGGATTTGGACGAAGAGCTCATGGGTATAGTAGTGCTATAAACGACGGAGAATTGGCGGCCCTGTTTGTTTTAAGTAAATTACAAGTAAAAATAGGAGTGGGTGTAAACAAATGACTGAAAAAGAAGATAAATTTAATATCACCGTTAAATCAAATAACAAGGACCTTTATAACTTCATGAAATTGGTTCCTACAAGAAAAAAGCGAATAGAAAAAGCCTCAAATGCACCCATAACCTCAGATCCCATAAATCAATTAGCTCGAAGGCTACACCCCGAAAGACAATACATGATAATTAGCGAGATAAAGGACGAAACAAATACAACTAAAACTTTTAAGTTGATCGCCGATCCCGATTCGGATACGAAGGAATTAGCTTATTTCAGGGCAGGACAATATTTAAGCTTTAAAGTTGTAGTTGATGGCGTGTTAATAACGCGTCCTTATTCCATCGCATCTTCCCCTACTGATGCTTTAAATGGATTTTACGAAATTACCATTAGAAAGGAATCAGGTGGCTTTTTAACAGGACATATATGGAATAATTGGAAAGTTGGTACAAAGGTCAAAAGTTCTGGACCTGAAGGATTCTTTTATTACGAGCCGATTCGAGACGCAGGTACCATTGTAGCAATTGGAGGTGGATCTGGCGTAACCCCTTTCCGTTCAATGACAAAAGCTATAATCAACGGTAATTTAGACGCAAAAATGGTCTTATTATATGGAAGCAGCGACGAACAGGATATCATTTACTATGACGAATTCAAGGAGTTAGAAAAACAACATCCAGATAAAATAAAGGTCGTGTTTGTATTAAGTTGCGAAAAGGTGACATTAAAAGGATGCGAAAAGGGATTAATTTCTACCGATATCATTAAAAAATATGCAGCCAAGGATGATAATTCTTTCTTCATCTGTGGTCCCCAAGTCATGTATGATTTTATAGATCAGGAATTAACTAAACTCAACATCCCTCCAAGGAGAATACGCAAGGAAGCTTACGGTGAAATAAAAGAGATTCTAAAATATCCAGGATTTCCCCAAGAAGTAGCTGGAAAAACATTCAAGATAAAGGTTAAAATTGGTAATATTTCAAAAGAAATTCCTGCCATCGCAACGGAATCCGTTCTCGTTGCTTTGGAAAGAGCAAATCTAGCACCACCATCTAAATGTCGTTCTGGTGAATGTGGATTCTGTAGATCTCTTCTAATTTCAGGAAAAGTCTTTGTTAGTCCAAAGTGTGATGGTCGACGAGCGGCAGATAAGAAATTTAACTTCTTCCATCCCTGTTCATCCTATCCAATAAGTAATATAGAGATAGATATCCCCAGAGATGCGTAATAGCCTTCAGTTATAGATTAGCTAATCCTAATTCTTTTAATTTCTCATTACTTGGATAACCCGTCTTA
>JAEORY010000639.1 GCA_016840645.1 Candidatus Borrarchaeota archaeon
AGATATTATCATTACAGATGGCATACTTTCGGGATATGCCCTCAATACACGTTGTTTAACTAGGCTAGACAGCTCTGGAAAAGTAAGGTTTTTTGCATCGATATTACCAAATATACCTAGATTGACAATACTATCGCTTTCCACAAACGTTTCGTAGGATATTTCGGAATCAGCGGAAACGTACGCTATTCTGTAAACGTCACCGGGCGTGACAGGATAATCACTTGCGGACAAGGAAAGAAGGAGCTTCATTTTTTCCTCTAAGTCGGATATCTCATGTCCGCTTGTCATACTTAGAGTCTGCTTAAACCTTTTCTCTAATTCCTCCTCAGAAAAAACACAGCTATCCACTCGCATAAGAAGTATAATTATCAATAATACAATTTTCATTTACTAAGGCCTTTCAATTTTCTAATTTTTTCAGGATCGTTCTTTATATTTCGTCCAGCGTTCAGGATAAATGCCAAAATAACGCTGATGAAAAACGCACCCATAGTTGTTACGATGCAAATGATCGAACGCCTTGGACCAGATTTCTTATCTGGAATCTCTGCCAACTCCAGTACCTGGAAAACCGGTTCATCCACCTCTACAGATAGTTTAGTTACTTCGTACTGCTGGGTTAGAATCTCATAGATCTTCTGCTGCACGATGAGGTCGCGTTTCATGTGAGCGAATTGCAGAGCTAGATCGGGAAGTTCTTTCTGAGTCGGCAAGACTTTCTCATAGCTAGAGTACCCCTCTTCGACTTCATAAAGAAGTTGTAGTAGGTTGTCCCGCTCGGATTTCAACCTTTTGAGTATCGGATCATCGATCTTGCTAAAGTCCGCATATGTCTTGATCTCCATCTCCTTCAGTATTAGCCGGGAACGCAACTCCGCAAGTGCTGTAACCTGTGTAGCGGCTAGCTCTTCAATTGTTAGTACTCCATGCCTTTCTTGAAATTCTTTAATTTTTGCCTCAAGCAAGGCCATCTCCGAAGTCACATCTGATAGCTTTGCTTCCAACAGATTCATTCTAGTAGTATTGCGGCTACCACCTATCCCGGCGAAGCGTCGATCAAGCAGCTCCACCACACTATTTGTTACATCACGCGCGAATTCCGGATTATAGTCTTCGAAGCTAATCGAGACTGTATTTGTATTACTGTCAAATTTAAAATTAGATTTTTCAAGTAACTTCTTTCTGGAGTTTGACTTAATGTATTTTTCTATTCCGTATCGTTCTACCAAATTGTATTTTTCTATTACTGGATCCAAAATAGACTTACTCTTTAGCAGTTTTACAGCTAATTCACCGTAGCTAATTCCAGATTCTATTCCAACAAGCCCGGCTAAGGATCCTAAGCCAGCAGAAGAAAGCATCGATGATACACTACTTCTTTCTTGCTCCATCAATAGTATAAGTGCGTGTCCTTGATATAGGTTTGGTAGGTAACTTTTGTCCGGAGGGAGAACAAGAGATACAATAGAATATGCTATAACTCCTATAGCTGTTAGTAGAGTTACTAAAATTATTACTAACTTGTATCGATAAAGAACACCGAACATAGAAAGGAGATCAATTTCGTCCTCAGATCGGTATTTAGTATTATTTTGAACCTTGTCGCTCTCATCCATTTGTAGCTACCCCTAAACCAAATATTTCGTAACAATAGGTAACTGGTTATCTATATTTTGTAACCAAGAAACTGACAGATATTCATATAAAAAAAATCATATCTACATAATATTTTATCTTTAGTCATCGATCACTCTATTTGTTTTCAATACAATGTAAAAGTTGGGAAGATATTTGTATTAAACCACTACTTCTACTCATATATTCCCTATCCTTTCTTTAATGAACGCTAGCATTTTTCGTTTGAATACAGCTTCGTTGAAAAGCTCTGCGTTTGTCCGACAATCAGTGGCTTCTAATTTTACCGACATATTTTCAAAACGGTGGATCGCTTCACGGAGGGATATTACATCTTGTTTATAAAATAAAACACCCGTCTTACCATCTACAACTGTTTCCAGCGCCCCGCCAGCTCCATAAGCAATTACAGGCGTTCCTGCTGCTTGTGCTTCAACTGGCGCAATTCCGAAATCCTCGCGTGCAATAAAAATAAATGCGCGTGCATTCGAAATCAATTCAATATATCGCGATCTTTTCTGAAATCCTAACACTTGAACATTTGGTCCAGCCAAAGATTTTATTTTTGGTAACTGCGGTCCTTCTCCCATAACTATTAGTTCTCGTTCATCGAAGTTGTTAAAAGCAGAGACAATAAGATCAAGTCGTTTGTATGAAACTAATCTGGCTGAAGTCACGTAATATTTAAATTTACTTTTTACTAGTGGGAATTCTTCAATATTGACCGGTGGATTTATAATGACAGCTTCACGTTGATAGTACTTCTTGATTCGTCTCGCTACAAAGGATGAGTTAGCAATGAAATGGTCGACAGAATGTGAAGATGTTACATCCCATATTCTTAGACGGTGTAACATATATCTCGTAATCAATCCACTTATACCGCTCCCTATCCTTGATTGTTCAAGATACTCATTTTCCATATCCCATGCATATCTCATTGGTGAATGAATGTAAGCAACGTGGTATTGATCTGGACCAGTTTTTATACCTTTAGCCACCGCAAAAGAACTTGATATAACAAGATCATAGGCATGCAAGTCTAAGCTTTCAATTGCTTGAGGCATTAGTGGTAGTAATAAACGGTGATTTTTAGTGTACCGTGTTAGTTTCTGAAGCCATGATGTCTTTATTGATCGCTTTTCCAACACCGTACCTATGAATTTTTCTGGGAAGTAAATTAAAGAATAGATATCCGCATCCGGAAATATATCTAGCAGTGCAACTA
>JAEORY010000640.1 GCA_016840645.1 Candidatus Borrarchaeota archaeon
ATGCCGCAGAATAACCATAGCTATGGTATAATTGCGGTTCAGGGCAACTCAGAAGTCAAAAGCCTTAAGGTACACGAACTTAAGTCAATTTGGGATGCAAACGAACCATAATAATTCAAAGCAAGCGATAAGGAATCGCTATGGAACAAATCATTAAAGCCGATCCACCTGCGGCGGACTGCTTAGTCCCAACGTTATGTGTAAACAAAAAAAATGAGATATGAGTAGTTATCTGAATAACCAAAGTTGCAGCAAATGCAAGCTATGTATGGATGTATGTCCATGCAATGTTATCGGAATCAGTGAAAATGACGAATTATATTTCATTCCTGAAAGAGAATCAATTTGTCAGCGTTGTGGACAATGCATGGCAGTTTGCAAAACGAAATCAATTAAAGTTGATGGTTTTGGATATGATAGTGACTTCACGGATTTGCCTCGAAATAATGTGGACTACAATGCGTTTATTGACTTCTTAGCAAATCGCAGGTCAATCAGAAATTTCAAGGACAAAGCTGTGCCGAAAGAAATCATCGAAAAAGTCCTGGAAGCTCTTTCCTTTGCTCCATATGGTGCAGAGCCAGAAAAAATACAAATCACTGTTGTTAATGATAGAAAACAGATAGAATCTGCTCTACCATACATCGAGAATTTTCTTGACAACATTGTAAACTGGATTGAGCATCCCATTGCGTCAAGAATGATGAAGAGAAGGAATATTCCTGAGAAGTTTAATACCGTCAAAAACCATTTATATCCTATTGCAAAGCTCGGTAACTATAAATTGGAAGAAGGAGATAGAATAACAAGGAACGCTCCTGCGATAATAATTTTACACGCCAGAAAAGATGCCGAGGAGCACACTAACAATTCTATGATCTATGCAACATATATGATGCTAGCTGCTCACTCACTTGGATTGGGTGCAACACTAATTGGATTGGTCCCACCATCAATAAACAAGGTTAGAGAGGTAAAAGAGATATTCCGGGTACCAGATGAAAATGAAGCAGTAATGTCCTTAATACTTGGTTATCCGAATATCAAGTATAGAAGAACTATTGTGAGAAAAAGACAAGCTGAGTGGCTTTCATAGAAAAACTTCACATTCAATGTGGTGTCTACAGAATGCCTTTTACATACACATAACAATACACTAAAGCCGACCGATGACACGGATCACGCCCTTTGCAGTAACGGCAAATCATGCGCCAAGCTACGGCGGCTTAATTCAACCGTTCTATGCACTGTAATTAGAAAATATAGAAGTTATAGCATATTGAAATTAAGTACATCAGATGAGTGATAATTCAATCGAGGAAAGATGTAACTACAATACTGATCGTCTTTGGGTAAGAAGTTGGAAGCATATTGTCAAAGATTTGGGATCCAAGTATAAGTTCGCGAGAATAGTAATTGAGATATTAACTCCAAATGTTACTAAGTCTTTGCCTGATGGTTGGCAAAACATTTCAACCATCGAACATGCTCAAAAATGGATTGACGCTAGAAATGATGAAAGCCATTTCGCTACAATTCAACTAGTATCAACTAATGAAATTGTTGGATTTATTTTTCTCTATGAATCTGGTACAGAGAATAAATACTTTGATCTGCGTTTTGGTTACCTCTTATCTGAAAAAATTTGGGGCAAAGGATTGGGAACTGAGTTGTTGGAAGGTTTGATAAACTGGTGTCAAGCAGAAGGAGATATTAAATCTATTTCAGGAGGCGTGGAAACTGAAAACATTGGATCAATTAAAGTACTTGAAAAAACAGGATTTTCTCCTTCAGCATTAGATAATCCAACAGAGGGATTAGTATTCTATGAATATCGGTTCGATATTTAAATAACATCTGATAATTCCTATAACAATAAAACTGTGCTATATTATTGAGCTATGTCGGCAGAATTGAAACTTCAGGCAAAGAACAAATCACTAAAGCCGACCGTACCGCGTGTCACGCAGTTTGAAGCAATAGCAAAGCCCTCGTCACGCTACAGCGGCTTAGTTCCAACGTTAGCCCGCATTGTTAGCAAGTATAGTCTCGAAGAATTGAAGTAAACATTGATGAAAGGATAACCATTCGGATTTCAAACTAAAGGAATAAATATGAATACAAAAGGAAAGACCACTAAAAAGATAGACAGAAAAGTTCTGCTCTCAACATTATGGATTGTGGTCATGATTAATATGCTTAAGGCAGATATCCTTTCTTTATATATCCCCGGGGCAACAGATGAATTAGCAAAAACTGCAGGTGATACTCCGATCACTTTAATTATGCTAGGTGGCGCAATCATGATGGAGATTTCAATTGCTATGATCATTCTTTCTCGTGTGTTGAAACACAAGTTGAATCGTTGGGTCAATATCATCGTGAGCATAATCACGATTGTATTTGTCGTAGGTGGAGGAGTATCATATCCCCATTACATTTTCATAGCAACTATAGAAGTAGTGTGTTTGTTACTGATTGTTTGGTTTGCATGGAAGTGGACAGAACATGAAGCTTAAACTTATATCAATTTCGCAATTTGGGAAGGCTAACAAATTACTAAAGCAGACTGTTACGCGTGTCACGCACTTTGCAGAATGGGCAAAGCCCACGCCACGCTAAGGCTTAGTTCCACCGTTCGACATGTACTAAGATGAACATCAATCCAATTTCAATCCGAGAAAAGTTTGGTGATGACTACGTTGCCGATGATCGTACCTATATCATGGGTATTGATCAGCGTTTCACCAAACATTTTGCAGAACGGTTTATTGGCCTGAAGGTAATAGAAACTTGTACAGGCGCAGGTTTCACCACGATATCCCTAGCAAGAACAGCCAAGCATGTAATCACAGTTGA
>JAEORY010000641.1 GCA_016840645.1 Candidatus Borrarchaeota archaeon
GGCCTAACTCACACCATCCCACCATTGATACAGTCGTTATCGAAGAAAGAGATCCTAACTTTGTCCTGCAAGCAATGGGTCAAAAAATAACAATGGAAGGTGTATATGGATACTATCCTGCATTTGATATAACACCACCAAAATTAGTTTCTGCAATCGTAACAAGCAAAGGGATATATTCTCCATTTGATTTAGCCGCGAAGTTTCAAACCCATTGAAAATATTGGATTTATATACGTTTTAATTTAAGTAACAATGTTTACTTTATTGAAAGGAAGAAATGAATTATAAGTTAGAACGCGAAATATTAACTAATGCAATCAAGGATATGCATAGGAAGGGTTTGGTATATTTCAAAGCCGGAAATTTGAGTATTCGAACAACGGATAATAATATCCTAATAAAACCAAGTGGAATTTCATATGATGTTCTATCGTCCAAAGACCTAGCACTTGTAGATATAAATGGAAGGAGACTCGCTGGTGAACTATCTCCTTCTTCAGAAACACCAATGCACATAAAGATTTATCGTGCCTTTGACCATGTCAAAGCAATTGCCCACACTCATTCGGAAAATGCAATAGTATGTTCTATCACAAATACGCAATTACCATCAATTTGCAATGAATTGATAGGTTTTGGTGGAGTGATTCCGTTGGCGGATTACGCGATACCTGGGACTGAAGAAATTGGCAATAATGCCGTAAGGGCTTTGACAGGCCCCCCAAAGGTTACTGGTGTTTTATTAAGGAATCATGGTGCAATTACTATTGGCAATACCATGTCTGAAGCTTGTATGCGCGCTGAATTACTTGAAAAAATGGCTTCAATCTATATAAAAGCAAAAACAATGGGTGAAATATATCCTCTCAGCGCTGATCAAATCCAGAAAATAATCGCACATTATTCAAGTAGTAAAAGATAAAGGAAGTAGGAACAACTATTAATGTTTAATACAACTACAGTTGCTATATATCAAGAAGTCAAAATGCCTAAGGGTTATCATGGTCAAATCGTTCATGTAAATCCTATGACAGGTGAAGCCGAGATAGATACATCTAATGATACCTTTTACCGGAAATATGTGGGGGACAGCGCAATGGGGATATCTAATGTTCTTAAAGATACACCAAAGGGAAATGATCCATTAAGCTCAGAAAACACATTCTGTATGCTACCGAGTTCGGTAACTGGTGCATCCGTTTCTGGTTTATCGCGTATTACTGTGACAGCAAAATATCCAGTATCTGGTTTGATTGGTAATTCACAAGATGATGAATTTACCCCGGCTGAGTTTAAGCGGGGGAGGGATTTTGATGGTTCATTTAGTAAGGAAAATGGGTATTTAACATCAATTGATTGAAAATATTTAGTAGAAAATATTTAAAGAAAGATAAATATGGAAACAGAAACTTTTACTCATGACGGCGTTGTTTTTCATTACGATTGCAAAGGGGAAGGGAAGAAGCATGTAATGCTACAGCATGGATTATCTGATTATGCACCCTGTTGGGGTGAAATGATCTCGGATTTGAGTGGTTTTGGATATCGAGTAGTGATGATGGACGCGCGTGGGCATGGCCGTTCTGGAAAACCAGATGTAGGCTATAACTTAGACACATTAACTGCTGATATGATGGCATTGATCAGCCATTTGCGAATAGATCCCCCAGTTATTATCGGACATTCCATGGGTGGAAATATGTCAGCTCGAGCTGCTTCATCTTTTCCTGCTCAAATACGTGCGGTGGTTTTGATTGATCCAGTATTCGATGATATCCCCGAGGATAAAAGGTTGTCTAGCATAAATGAACGTGTATTGAAGAATAGAAAAATAAAAAAAATGAGTCATAAAGAAATTCAGGATTACACGCGTTCTAGACATCCAATGTGGAAAGATGTGTATGTTGAAAATTATGCTATGTCAAAAATTATGGTTTCTGAAGAAGTTTTTAATATTATGATGGATATTGACAAAGGGTGGAGAAAAGATTTGGAAAAAGCACAATGTCCTATCATGATAGTAACTGGTGACAAGGGACATGGTGCGATAGTTTCAAAGGATACATCAGCATGGATCCATGATAATTATCCAGATATCCGAATTTTACATGTTCCTGATGTTGGGCATTCTGCACATCGAGAAAATTACCAAATGGTAATCACTGAAATTAAAGAGTATTTATTGAAAATATTTTAGAAGAATTAAGCAGAATTTGGAATGTCTATAAAGATGATTTCGAATAATAAAAATGAATACAAATCCCAAAGCAATTAAGATTCTATGTTATGGAGATTCGAATACTTGGGGATATGATCCTGTTTCCGAAAAGAGATATCCAGTAGGGGTACGATGGACGAGCATCCTCCAAGACAAACTTGGACAGGAGTATTGGATTATCGAAGAGGGGCTCAATGGACGTACAACAAATATAGATGACCCAACGAAAAATTGGAGAAATGGATTCACTTTTCTTCGCACATGTCTTGAATCACATAACCCAATTGACTTAGTTATCCTTTTTTTAGGTACCAATGATATGAAAAATCAGTTCGAAAGACAGCCAGAAGACCTTGCAGATGCGCTAGGTCTTCTAATAGAGGAAATAAAAACCTCCTCGAAAGATATATTTGAAGAGGTATCAAAAGTTATTGTGATCTCCCCACCTCTTATAGACGAGAGTATTGATGGGGTTCTAAAAACTTTCAATGGGGCTGAAAAAAAATCTAAGAAACTTGGCAAATTTGTTGGGAAGGTGGCCAATGAACATCATGTTGGATTTCTAGATATAGCGAAAATTGTTCAACCTAGTGATAAGGATGGGATTCACCTTGATCCGAAGGGTCA
>JAEORY010000642.1 GCA_016840645.1 Candidatus Borrarchaeota archaeon
CATTTATTAGAGCTTTCTCAGCATGTGTGAGAGCTTTCTCAGAACGAGCAAGCGCTTCCTCTGCAGTCTTCGAGAACTTCTGCTGGTTCTCGTTCAGCCCTGTAGTCGTCTCTTTCAATGTAGCGATTTCCGCTTTGTTCTTCTCAGCCTGAGACTGGACAGGGCTCATCGCCAGATAGATCTGTTCCTGGACAAAACCTTTACTGGCACATCCGTTCAACCCAAGCAAGATAATTCCAGCCAGGGCTACAAAAGATGAAAATGAATTTTTCATGATAGTTCCTCCCTATATCTTACTTTTATGATGCTATATTTTCTTATCTAAAAGGGTAAATGTAAAGCAACTTTTCATTGGGTAAATCAAAAAGATGCTGTGGTTGGTTTGCTTATCCCAAAAGTATAGGTTTCGTGCCAGATTCTTTTAACGGATTCTATCCCATTTTATTTCAGTATTCAAACACAATATTTGAAAATTTTGGTCTCCCGATTCTTTCCAAGTATACTGAACTCACTGAAACAAAAGAGGTGCCACAAGATATGTGAACTCCGACATAAAGATAAAATTATGTTTCCTCTGGCAATTCGTTTATGTTAATGAGTCCATCTTATATATCCTCTGAATAAACCTGGTCCAGTTCTTCCAATAGTCTTTTGAGCTTTCTTCCCCTTCAAGAATGCACGGTATCAACCCATCCTGAAATTTTTTTTGCCGCTTGTCTCGTGAAAATTTACTATAATATCCATAGTATCTGACCATCTGTTCACCCTTGTTAGGCACATGGCTACACATGGCCGCTAGCCATTCAAGCGCTTCAACGATACGTCTAGATTTAAAATTAGGTGACAAAATGGTTTATAAAGAGCCTTAATTCAAGAGAAAATAACAAGTGGTGGTACCTCCTTTCTCAACTCCATCCTCCCTCCTTTCACTGTTGCTTTGAGGCGCTTCTCCAAAACTCCCTGAATACAATTTACTGTTTTAAACTATTTTGCGGAAATTCACTCCTTTGGCTTAGAGAGAGTTGATGGAGACTCAGCTATCAACTAATTAGTTTTTTAAATATCTTTCTCTTAAGAAAACGGGGTGTTGTGGAAAAAACTAATCTTGACGCATTGGATAATGAGATCGTTCGTCTGCTAGCAGAGGATGGACGCATGCCAATCGGTGAAATAACAAAAAAACTCAAAGTGACGGCACCGAACGTTCGAAATCGAATAAAAGGTCTTGAGAAAAATGGCGTATTTAAGGTTTCAGGGCTGATTGATCCCAACAAACATCCGAAAATGATAACCGCGTTGGTTGCCATGAGCATCCGTTCAGAGGGAAAATTGGATCAGATACTGGATAAAATAGCCCGGTTGCCGAATGTTGCCTGGGCAGGAGTGGTTACTGGGCGTTACGATATAATTGCTGAGGTAATTTGTGTGGAAGGGAAGAGCGAATTGTATCGATTCACTACTGAGACTATTCTCAAAATGGGCAATGTCATTAGAAGTGAAACATTCATCTTCATGAAATCCAAAAATAACTGGTTACGATTGCCCAAAAGTGTGGAAGAAATTTAATTGAGAGAATAGTTGGGCCATTTTTCATTTTTATTGAACTGCATCATGAATTAGCGATTACTTATCAATGACCAAAGAGGATAAAGCGATGAGAAAATTCATTATCCCAATTCAATTCATCGTGGTTATGCTAAGCTTTCGATTTTTTCACCCGCTGCCAGCGACGGGATGAATCTTTTTTTCTGTATTTCATTAGCAAAAACACTTATAGGATAGATGGCAACGCCGTTGTGTACGCTAACCGTCAGCCCGATTGCAGCGCAAATCCGCGAAAGTTCTTCTACAGCGATGCAATAACTAATTGAATCAACCTCGGCGCCCCCATATTTTCGGGGGGCCTGCATTCCAAAAAAATTAAGTGATCCCATCTTCTCAATAACTTCCCAGGGAAAGCGACGCTCTGCATCGATCTCGCGGGCAATGGGAGCCAGTTCGTTCTCTGCGAATTTACGGGCCATGTTGCGGATGGCCTTTTGCTTTAACGTTAAGGTTAAATCCACTTCTAATGCCTCGTTAAAAATTGACTGACCCTATCATATTGTTGCTCACAAATAAATTCTTTTTTGAGTATTTTTTTGGCGGAGTTCCTCGTATCTCTTTAGGGCACAGAACAATCTTTTCCATCATTCCAGAACACCACCCTAAAAAGAATAGGCTATAGTGTTACAGGAAAACAAAGAGCTTGAAAACTGGTGCTTTGAGAGATTATCAGATTTTAAAACCCCTCGATATTCGCAATATAGGAAAAACCTCCCGAAAACTTTTTCACAGAGAATTGCAAAATACCTCATGCGAGATAGTAACGCGAGGAGTGAGATTGATATGAGCGATTATATAAGATAGATTTGTGCCTTCAAAGAAAGCATTCAGTGACCTCCAGCTTTGCTGGAGATCACTGAATGGGGTCTTAACTTTTCAGCTGAAGTAAAGACTATTCCACTGGGACTTGCCCTTTAATGGGTGATCCATTTCCGTAGCTACATTACTTGGAAGCCAAAGTGATTGCGAATCTCATCTTTTCTTTAAGAGTTAAGGGCTTCTAAAATAGCTTTATTTAATTTCTCCAGCGTACAAGGCTTGAGAATAAGGCCCTTTATAGTCTTTTTCAAGCCAGCATCTATTTTGCTTGTGGCCGTCTCTTGGTAGCCGGAAATGATCACTATTCGGGCAGCTGGGTCATTCTCAATAATCTTCTTTGCACACGTTGCCCCATCCATGTGAGGCATCTTCCAATCTAACAAAACCACATCAGGTTTATACATTTTGTAGTGTTCAATGGC
>JAEORY010000643.1 GCA_016840645.1 Candidatus Borrarchaeota archaeon
CCTGTCGATAATATTATGGTCATCTATGAAAGAAATAATGGACATCCGGCCTCCACATGAAGGACAAAGAAGCGGGTCCACCTCGTAGACCTTAGCTCAAAACCAGTGGCTGTGTTCAGAAATTTTACAAGTGTTCGCACCGCAGAGAGACAGAGCGCGTTGAGGAGCTTTCGCTTGAAGCGGAAGAAAAGACGCAACATCCTGGGGATAGTGAAGACGACCTGGCGATGGGGGACATCAAGGAGAAGCTCCTCCCTCATCCACTCGCCCCATTCCTCACGTCTCTTGGCATGACACGAAGGACAGAATCCGCGTGTCTTGCAGGAAAACATCAGCAGGCGCCTTTGTTAAATTCTTAATTGAAAAGTACGGCAAGGGAAAATTCCTTCAGATTTATCAAACTCTAAAGAATTCCGATGATAAAATTGTCCATCAACAAAACATAAAAAAGATAATCTGTGTCTTGATTGTAGCTGCTAAGGATAGTGCTGATATCTATTGAAGAAGCGTTGAATTCAACCAGAAATGTAGAATAGGAAAGCACAGAATATGGTCACAATTGATGGAAGTGGCCAAAAAACAAGGATTTATAAGTCATTGATTTTAAATGAGCTGCGCCCGTAGCTCAGCGGATAGAGCGGTATCCTTCGAATCAATTTCAGCGTTTTCGCTAACCTCCTGAAAACAAAGTAATAGTCAAAAGTCAATCTTTTCCGGGGATAGAGTTTTTGATTTATACAATTTTAATCCTGGATGCGACATCCAAGAAAAAGTCTTTGGACCACAGGACAATTGATTCAGGATCATTAACGAATGGCTCCACTTCTTTGCGGGCTTGGTCGATGTTAATCTGGTTGATTCGATGAGCAAGTTTTTTTTGAAACTCTTCCGGTGAAAGATTTATAGATCCTTTCCAGTGCCCTGTCTGTCGCATCCTTTGCTCGAGATGAGATAAATGCATCTCAGGGTGATTAGCAGTGAACCAAACAAAATCGTACCAATCCCTTCCTTTTATCCTACTCCTCCATTCCCGGCAGAGAGCGGCATGCATTTTCCCTGCAAAGAGATTTGGAAGGCTATAGGCTCGGACAGCAAATGGAATAGGCAAAAGGAGATATCTAGTGGACGTTAAAAATCCTGGAGGGGGATCGGTATCAATTTCCACTTTGATCTTCATCTGTTGCTTTTTGGGAATCTGCTGAATGAGTCCTTTTTTAAATTCAATTGCTAATATCTGTTTTCTTGTGTTTGCTTTGAGGAATGTTGATTGAACAGCTGTCTTTGCAGATTTTTCTCTCTTCTCTATTAGAACTTCAAATCCATAGGACCTTAATTCTTTTTTAAGACCGTTGTTATAAGATGCAAGATTAAAATCCTTATCTGTCTTGAGTAAAGAAAAATCCAAGTCCTCAGAATATCGATTCAATCCGTAAAGCACCCTTAGTGCAGTACCTCCATAAAAAGCTGCTCTTTCAAAAAACTTACTCCGCCAAAGACCGAGAAGAGCAATTTCCTGCATGACCTCCCTAAGTGCACGTATGGAATCGACTGAAGAGCGAATTTCATATTTGGCAAGCATATGACGAATGGCTTCATTCATATGAAATGTCCTTTTTTGAATCTTGGAACCATCTCACAAAATGACTTAAAAGTCGGAGTTTTCGGGAACGATAAAGTTCAGCAAACATCTTGATTCTATCAAACGACAAAGTCTGGATAACACTGGGATCGATTCTTAAGTCCTGAAATAAAAGATACTGAATCTCTTTTTTGGATTTAATAGCAACTCCTCGCTCGGCAATTATTTTATCAGCCAGGGCTTTTTCAGGGACAGCGATTAAAAATGATTGGCTATTGTTTTCTTCAATTCGAGTCATGCCCATTTGATAGGCGTGTATCGGAATCTGACGGTATATAAAAAGACCCACAGGCGTATGGAATTTTCGTGAACGGCCAGTAGTGACAGAGGTTAAAGCTTCGGATCTTTCTGGAATGAATCCGTAATAATGGAGAGCGTACTCAAGGGATATATAAGAGGGACCGTATATAAGATTTGCTAAAAGCTCTTTTGAATAGGGATATCTTCTGTAGCGGTCGCTGAAAATATATAAACCTTTCTTGATTCTGATAATGATCTTTTTCTTTATCAAATCTGTGACTTTATCTCTCGGGAATGAAAGTTCTTTAAGCGCATCCATCAGAGTCTGGTAATCAAATATTTCTGTGTGTATTCGTTCCCTGATATCGAGGATCATTTTGTTAATTCCTTATTTAGGCTTTGAGAGAAACATAACATATTTTACATAGTATGTCGATATATTTTCGACATACTATGTAGATTTTTAAGGATATGGGTAATGATTTTAAATAACCGCAGACGGTTCAACACAATTCGAACAACTCATGATATTTTTTAAGCTATGGAGTTGACGTCCACCGTTCTATCCGATTGAAATCGGCCTTAAGTCGTTATCTTCTGGGAAGGAATAAAATTGTGGGTGAGAGGGGCCGGTGAGATTGGATTATGATGGATTTTATTGAAAAAATTGAGTATTCGATTATCAGCTCTGTTGACTTTCTATAAGAACAAAGTCATTGTTCGGTGATAGGGCTGACAAGAGTTTGTCAAATTTTTCAATACTAGGAATTGACTTACCTTGTTCGTATCGCGCGTATGTGTTGTGAGATTTTGCGCCCAATCGCTTTGCAACTTCCAAAAGGGAAAGACCTTGTTTCATTCTTTGTCGACGGAGTAAAAAAGCAGTCAGAGTTGATAGATCATGAGAACCCAGCTCAAAATATTGTTCCTTTCCGGGAAAGACTTCAACTTTAAATCCCTTT
>JAEORY010000644.1 GCA_016840645.1 Candidatus Borrarchaeota archaeon
AGGCCGAATAACAGGAACATTTCTCAAAAGATAAGGATAAACCTTGTGACCCGGATGCGGCTGGCTGGTCTTCTTCCGGGGATAGACCGCCATGATCCCCATCTTCCTCATCAAGCGTTCGATCCTCTTCTCGTTGACAACGTAGCCCCGATCCCTCAACCAGTCCGTCATGCGGGGAACTCCAAAAAACGGATGCAACGTGTACTTCTCATCCAGAAGTTCCATCAAATGAAGATTCAAATCGCTTTCCCCGCGGCTCTGGTAATAATATGTGGAGCGGTTCAATCCAATAAGCTCACAACCACGTTTAACCGACATCCCTTCCCCCGATGCGATCAAGAACCGTCTCTCCTCTAACGGAGCTGCTGAAATTTTTTTTTAAGCCACTCATTCTCCACCTTGAGCTGCCCGATCTGACGATACAGCTCCTCCTCGAGCGCCTCACGATCCTTTTCTTTCCGGTCCACACCGCGAGAGAAAATCCCGGGCAAAGCCTTCAATGCCCGGTCCCGCCAGGCCCGGATCTGATTGGGATGCACTCCGCATTCACTGGATAGCTGACTTATGGTCTTTTCCCCTTTGATCGCTTCCAGGGCCACTTTAGCTTTGAATGCCGCTTCGTGTTTCCTCATACCATGACGCATTGTACCATACCCTCCTCATGGAAAGGTCGGGTCCAATGCACCTTTGCCCCCTGTCCAAATTTTGGGGGGAAGCTCTGGGACTCCGAACTTCCCAATATGGAGCTGGTCTTTTATCCACTATACCCTTGGTTTCATCATAATCTCCCATGAATACGAGCATCCGACTATCAGAAGACCATTTTACTGATCCAGGAATTACCGTTTTTACATTGCTCAATACTTTGGAGAAAACTATGCCGCTCTTATCATAAATACGAACCTGATATCGTTCGTTACAATTCAAATAAAGTAATCGGTCTGTTCTAAGAGGCATTTTTGAACTTAAAATAAGCCCGGCAAGTAATTTTCTGTCTGGTGAAGGCACCAATTCTGTTATTCTGCCTTTGCCTAAATCGCGAGTTATACCAGTAGTGACATCAAAATATATCAATTTTCCTTTAGGATTTTGAAGGCAGTCGATTCTTAATCCGCTTTCAAGCACACTGGCCGTGCTTTCTTGATCATATTTATTTTTATGCCACTCTCGTGATGCAATCCTGGGCGTTTCATTAGAAACATTGTAAATATAGGGTATCTCACCTTGTGGCAAAACGGGAAAAACGATCCCGGAATTAGACATCCATACAGGCTTCACTCCGTGAGGATCACAAGCATTTTCATACAATAGTCTCAATTCTCCGGTTCTTTTTTCCCAAATCCATAAAAATATATTTTCCTCAGGTCCTCTTGTGGAAAATACGGCAAGATATCGTCCGTCTGGTGACCATAGGGGTCTGAAGAAACCGGTACCATCCTCAAAACCTTTGGTTATGTTTACCGGAGTTTTCTCCCTATTAGTAACTAGCCAAATATCTGAACGATCATATCCATCCATGTACAACATATTATGGTACTTTTCCAATTTTTTAGGTCGTTGGAGTTCATAGACCAATTCCGAACCATCCGGAGAAAAGTGAGCTAGAGAATCATAGGGTGGATAATCAAGATAAAAAGGGGGAAAAGATTCTAATTGAGGCAAATCATCATAAGTTAATATACGTTGCGGATCATCTTGAGCCATTGCCGATGACTGAAAAAAATTGAGTTTTTTGCTTAGTTTCCTCAAAGAAAAGTTTTCTTCATTTACTGCTGCAATGATATTTTTTTGCAGCAAAGGATTTATAAAAAACATGATCAATAAACAGGAAATAATTAAGGCTGTTCTTGACATTACCCTTGTAGCCATAATAGCCTCCTTTATATTTTTAAGGCCAATTCATTTGTTTTAGGAGGATGTACAATATCTCCTTTTATCATTCCAACGCTTGTGATTTAAACAGTTATAGAGGTAATTACTGCGATATATACAGAATTTCGAGGTATGAACTTTCTGTGCTCTTGAAACTGACTACGATAGGATGTCTAGAAAAAGCAAGTTAATTGTACTTTTTTACCGAGAACGTATCATTTGGTCCATGACCAAGATTTTAGTTGTTTTTACTTACCTCTTTTCTGGCATCTCCTATTTTGGCATATGATTACTAATGTTATGCACCTTAAAAGCTGATTCGAAATCCAATTCTAAATCGCCTGGGCGGAGTAACAAAAATTAATTTATCAAAATTGGAACCAGCTCTTCGTTGGACATAATCGATTCTATCTGAATTGAAAACATTATAAACATCAACCATCAAACCCATCCGTACTTGCTCAAGATTGAACACCTTCTCCAACCTCAGATCGAGGTTTTTTCTCGATTCATACTTTGTTTCACCGGGAGGTTCAATTGCAAAATACTCAAAAGATGGGCCTATCCGCTTTGAAAGAGATGGTTGCTTGTTTTCCCCTGATATATACTGAGCACTTAAACCCAGCTTGATATCTAAGGGAAGCAATACGGCGGCTTGCAATTTGAATTGGTGAGGATAACCGTAGAAATAGCCAATATTTCCATAGGAATTCACAAAATTATAGTTCGGATCTATGCTCCAAGCATTTATATCGACAGAATTTCCAACCACATGAGTGTAGTGGTATGTAGCATTCATCTGCCATCTGTTTGAGAATCTCTTGTTGAAAATAACTTCCACTCCTTGAGCTGTGTTCTTAAGATCATCTACCATACTTTCAGCTTGTCCTTTGTGAGGATTAGTAATTAAATAAGAATCTTCACCTGGATTGAGCCGCTCATAGACATCTATAGTCCCCATATCAT
>JAEORY010000645.1 GCA_016840645.1 Candidatus Borrarchaeota archaeon
GAGAGTTTGGGTTGATTTAAAAGACGTTGTACAGTCTCTGTAGGGTTATATATTTTCTTTATATCCTTATAATGGACACCTTGAAGAATTTGCCCACTATATTCGTCTTGGAAGAGATAATAAGGATGATGTTTTTGTAAAAACTCAAAGCGATCCCTAAGTTTGTAGACTTTAGAAAATCTCCTACCATTTCTTACTCGTGTCCCATTTGAGGAGGGATAATATCTTAAAAATGCGATTATGCGATCATGAGGGTGTAAAATGCCTTTTACATCAAAAATCAAAGATTCTTTAGTTTCAACGAAATAACCTTCAATCGCTTTAATTGAGTTCATTTCCTATATTTGCTCCTAAAAAATTATGGGGAAAGAATTAAGTTATCGATTGTTGCTCTGTAGCAAAACCGATCTCTTTGAGAGCCCGTATAACCACGACGCCTATTATTGTAGTAGCGATAGCAATGATTATTCGTTCTATAGGATAGATAAAGGCGATAAGGATCCAGATTTCTGCTGGCAAATACCCTCCAAAAAGAATTGGTGCACTTATAGCTTGGAAGAAAAAGCTTCCTGTAATTTGATCGCTCATTGTGCCACTAAAAGCTATGAAAAACACCCATACACCGGGGGTCTCACTCTCAAGTATTCGTCTCCGAATTGGTGGTATAAGAACAGTTATGGTCATGACACACAAAAGAATGAGATGAAGCCAAAGGAAAGTAAGAAACGAAGCAAAAGGTCTATTTGGAGGAAAGAACAGAAAACCAAGTACTAGAGCGGCGTAAATAACACAGGCAAGGTACGCTGAATAGGGATATAATCTTTTTTTCGCTAGTAAACCAGCAATGAATGCACCAACAACTCCAGGAATAAAACCGAGGCCGAGAAAAATAGCACTGGCTCCAGGGTTCAAAAAACCACCAATGATCCCTCCAATGAGTGCTGCTATCGGACCAAGGATAGGTCCCAAGATGATTCCAAAAAGCGGAACAGTGATAGCAGAAGCCGAGATCTGCCCAGCACCAAACGGAGTGATTATCGGGAAAATAGGAACAACGGATAGGATAATATGAAGTGCTGCAAGGATTGCAACAAGTGCCCAACTAAATGAATCTTTTGGAATAAGTCCTTGTGATCGTTTCATTGGTTAATTCCACCAAACATTTATATTGTCTAATTTATGTAATAATTAACACTACAAGTGTCCTAAGTAACACTTATGTTTCACTAAGAACACGAATATAATCTCTAATAATCCATTTATATTTTTTATCTTTCGATTGAAGAAGAAGGCGCCATAATACTCTAAAAACATATTAAAAACTACAAAATGCATCTTTTCGCTCTTAAGTTTGGAGGTAAACTGGTATGAGCAAAAAAAACGAGAATGAATCCCATGGAAACGTGTTTCCCTACATTTTGTTGCTACCGATCGATTCTAAAGAGCTAAGCTCTATTTTGAAAAATGTATTTAGCTCTGAACTCGGCATCAGGCTATTTAGAGAGTTAGGAAATGAAGTATGCCTAATTCAGAAAGATGTAATTGAGCGCCTAAAGAAGAAGGAAGATTCAGAAGAGAAGGGCCATTCGAATAAAACTATCATTCAAAAACTTAAACTCTTCGAGATATCACAGCTTTTAAAATCGGAATACAGAGAAATCAATGGACGTCGATTGCTTTGTTATGTTCCTACAAGAATGGGAAAAACACTATCTTTGCTCCTTACAGGCCATGAAATGTCAAGAAGTTCAATTAAAAATACATTTAAAGACCTATTTCAAATGTACCTAGATAGTGCTTTACGGTTATCCTTTGAGCAAGGATTTGAGTTAGAGCAACTTCACGATATTTTCCACAAAATAGTTGCACAGCTTAGTATTCAATTAATTCAAGTACCAAAAATTGCTCCAGATGTCGTTGTTTTCGGTTCTGCAGCCATGGATATATTGATCAAATCAGAATTTCCAGATATTGATGAATTAGTCATCTCAGATAAGATATATAGACTACCAGGAGGCTCTGCAGCGAATGTGTCTGTAGCTTTATCCAAGCTTGGAATTCAAACAAGTTTTGTAGGCAAACTAGGAGGAGATTTCAACAGTTTACTTCTCATCAAAGAGTTTATTCGTGACGGTGTTGATATTTCGAATCTTAAAATAGAACCAGATAAAAAAGTCCCTGAACCCGTGGTTTTTGTTGATTTAAATGGAGAAAAACGGATAATTGCTCCATGTGGAGAAGACATTGCCTTATCCATTGAATCCCCTGAGGAGATTGATTGGGGGTTATTGAAAAGTGCAAGATGCCTTTATATTGGCGATATGTTTCGGGAAGTGAGTGAGATGGTTTCAAGTTATGGTCATAATTATAATAAGTTGGTAGTCTATCGCCCATCTACTGTATATATGAAGCAAGGAGTTGAGCCCATAGAACCTATTTTAAAAAATACAGACTATTTTCTAATGAACAAAAAAGGCTGGGAGTTATTAAAATCATCCTCAAATGAAAAACTCAGAACTGCTAATGACTTATTAGATTATGGTTGCTCAACGATCATTATCACTCAAGGCATACATGGATGTACAGTATATCAACGTGAGAAAAAATTTAATGTTCCTGCTAAAAAAGTAGATGCAGTGGACACTACTGGCGCGGGAGATGCATTTGCTACAGGGCTCATCAAAGGATTGCTCGAAAATAACGGTTTGTATAATGCTGTTCGGCTTGCGATGAGGTATGCATCACATTCTGTTCAATATCTTGGGGCAAGAAGAGCCTACTCGACTTTTAACACTTTAAAATCTTAAAAAAGAGGATTGCCTCATCAAAAACATC
>JAEORY010000646.1 GCA_016840645.1 Candidatus Borrarchaeota archaeon
ATTAAAGCTGTCCATGTACATGCAGGTATTACAACATATAGAAGGCATGAGGCTTGGAACTGTTTCCTGTCCTCTTTTACACAGGCGGTATTCATTCACCACTCACCTCTTTTCAAAAGTATACTTTCATCTCAATCATCCACAATAAAAACTGGAACAAAGGTATTGTCTCGTTTATCAATAAGCCAAGGGTAGTTCATCCCAAATTCCCAATATAGATTAATGCTTTCTAACGAAGGATCTGTAACACAAGCTTCTTGCCACAACCAATATTTATCCATCTCGATCTCTAAACGGAGTTTTGGGTTTGCTTCTACATCACTCCAAGTGACAATCTTTCCATCGTCTGTCCGAATAAGGACATACTTATGGAGCTTATCGGGATCTTCTTCCAAGAAATATTCCAAAGGTTTTACTTCAGCCCAAGTAGGATTTGTAAATCCAACCATTGCCCGAAGGTTAGAAAATGGAACATTGAGAGGGAGCGTAAGCAATTTTAAATCATGTAACTCCTTTAAAAGACGTTGGAATTTCGTATTAGGAAAATAATTAAAGGATGGGAGAAGATGAGTGTATTCCCTATTCTCATAACTTACCCGTTCATTACGGACTATTTGAATGTCATCAATCCTCGCAACACTTGCACAAGGAAGAAACTGTGGTAGATATTTACCATTATCTATAGGAGGATTATCACAGTCCCACGCCATGAGACCTAAACAACCTTGAATAGAATTCCAGCCGCACAGTATCTGTGGTGGTATTGTAGGGTAATCTAAAGACGATGCTACCGAATCTAAAAGCGGTAACACCTGATAGCTAAGACCGAAGTCCTTTATTGTTCCTTCAGGTAAGGTGCCAAATTTAAATACCTTGGGAACGAGAAACCCATCCGAATTTAACCCGATCAATTTAGCTACGCACTGAATGATTGGGATCTTTGATGCCATCAAAATATTCGTGGGGTATATAAACCCACGGATGGCTTCTAGTAAAGATGTAAAACGTCGGGACCAGAAATAATACTCACTAGCGGGAACTAACGCTAGATAAGATGACACTCGTTTTTCTGGATGAAGATTCCGTAACAACTCAACTTGTGCATCAGTCCCATTTATTATTCTCATATCACTTCCTATTTATTAGGATTACAAGTGTCACAATAATAACCGCGCTCTGGTTTATCTAAGATCGCCATAGGTTGATCTTGCCTTCCACAACCTTTACATTTAGGATAAGGTCCGAATAAAAGAGAATTAATTTCATCTTTCGTTATTCTACGGTTGATCTCCATCCAACAATCCCATTCCTCACAATCATACGATCCAACCCTTTCAGAACGAAGATTCATAGCTAACAAAAATTGTACTCTCGTAGGCTTGTCACATTCATCTCGGACAGTCTTAGCAATAGTTATCAGCTCCTCTTTTATATCCGTAAAAGCATCTTCATACCCTATGTTATCAACAACCATTGAGACTCCACAAGGTTGATCCAAAGATCCAAAATCAATAACATCAAAATCAAATCCAATGAAATCTTTCTGTACAGTAGGAATGTCGTCTTGATCTTCTTCACCTAAATATTCATCTTCATCATTTGAATCAAATGAATTTAAACAAAACTCATAATCACATCTATCACCGTCCTCAAGAAAAGTCGCAGTCACTGCAAGTAGGGAATCAAACACCGTCATTTACCTTTAAGTCTGGAGTTGTACCGACAAGATCTGTAACTTGCGTATAATATTTACAAGCAAGTTTGATCTCTTCTTCAGCTTTGGTTCTTAATTCTAAAGATTCTAATCTATAGTTTAACATCTCTTCGTTTAACTTTTTTGTTTGCTCTAATGCTTTATTTGCTTCGTTCAATATATCTACAATTTTTTTATAATAATTAATAGAAACTAAAGACCACCCCCACGATAGTATCGGCACAGTGAACCAAATAGCAGCAACAACCCAAAAAGCTACGCTATTTATATCCATCATGGGGTATCTCCTTTAATGCAGGTTTCATAGCTAACTATTGTTTCAAACAATTCTCGTGCATGAAGCCCTACAGTTTCAAACACAGACGCTTGGCCATCGATATTAGATTCTCGAAGACTTGTTAGCAATTTAAAAGAAGCGTGACATTCTTTCTTTGCCATTTTGACTAACTCCGAGACTGGAATTTCAGCGGCTTCCGCTAATCTTTCCTTCACAACTTGTGTGGTCAATGTATTGACATGAGTTCTAAGCTGATCCGCGCATTTTTTAATACCTTCACCGACAGCTTTGTCTGGAAATACCTGATCCACCAACTCTGCGACTTTAACAACCTGAGTGGTCATCTCGTTAATCAAAAGTTGTAATTCATCTTTCGATAAGTTTTTCTTTTCTTTTTCTGTCATTATGTGTTCCTTCCTTTCGTTGTTACAATCGAGGATCGAATCGTTCTTCTTTTTTCTGCTCTATAAGGAGCTTTGCAAATAAATTAATATACTCTTGGTTATCCATTGAGATCTCATTTCTAGGGATCTCTAGTAGCCTTTTACCGTATTCGAATTCCGTAATCGAAGTTTGTAACTTTCGATTGATTCTCTTTTGGCGAACCAATTTTTCATACTTTGGAGGATACAAATAATCCATACCGTAAATAATCGAAAGATACCGAGGGTTTCTAACCTTTAAATAAGGTGCAACATCTTTTATGCTTGGCTCTTCTGGTTTAATGACCACTCCTTCCAATTCCATCTCTACGACTTTATTGAAAAAACCTTCGGCTTCTGTTAGTGCATTATCATCATCAAGGTCAATTACCATACACTCATCTTCTGACACAAGAC
>JAEORY010000647.1 GCA_016840645.1 Candidatus Borrarchaeota archaeon
GTTTTTTTGAAGAATAAAGAACGACTCATAATCAGCAGATAACGACCTGAGAGCATACTGTAAGACCTTAGAATACACCCACTTATAATCGGGGAATTGCTCTTTGATGAGTGGCAGGTCGTTTTGCTGTGTGCGGTAATTCACGCCTTTTATCCCGTTTCTATAGGCGTCTCTTCTCTCGGCAAGGGCAAAGTTATAGATGAGCCTGCACTTCTCTGAGAGTTTCCAGAGCACCGTTTCCTGTTCTGGAGTCGGAAAAATCCTGATTTTCTGTGTGAGTTTCATAGACTTCACATAGACTCTGTTATTACTATGTATAACAACAAAGTCTATATAAGGCCAGCGGCGTTCATCCCCCATCTTTCGGAAGGGGACTTCCCGCCGATTAAGTTAAAACCCCCTTCAACACACTCTTGGAATTAATTCACCTACTGGTTTTTCTATAATTCTTTGTCCACCTACATAGGTTTCCAAAATCACATACCCCGGATCTTCGACTTTAGCCTCTCCAATGATTGCTGCATCTTCTCCATAGCGAGTTTTTTGTATATGTTCAAGGGTTTGTTCTGCTTTTTCAGAAGCTACGCCAATAAGGGCAATACCTTCACAAGCTACGTCTAACGGATCTAATCCTAACATATCTGACGCCGCTAAGACTTCCGGCCGTCGAGGGATCTTTTCTTCGTCGATCCAGATACTAACGTGCGATTTATGCGCAAATTCATTTAAAGCAGAAGCAATTCCTCCTCTTGTTGGATCCTTCATGCATGTAACTCCCCCAACTGCAAGTGCACTTTGGATAACTTCATAGATAGGTGCACAATCGGATTTTAATTCTGTTTCAAACTCAATACCTTCTCGAAATGACAGTAATGCAATACCATGATCCCCGATTGTTCCAGTAGCTATTATTTTATCGCCAGGTTTTAAATTTGAATCCGTTATTACACTTCCTTTAGGCGCAATGCCAATTCCTGTTGTAGTAACTGTTATTTTATCGATAGATCCTTTTGGCATGACTTTGGTATCTCCTGTGATTATCGCTACGTCGACTTCTCTCGCTGTTTCATCCATTGATTGCAGTATTTTTTTTAAATCAGAAATTGGAAATCCTTCTTCAATAATTAAAGCACTAGCAATTGCGATAGGTCTGGCTCCCATTACAGCAACATCATTGATTGTCCCAGATGTTGCCAATCTTCCAATATCTCCGCCTGGGAAAAATATTGGATCTACTGTATGCCCATCTGTGCTAACTACAAATTCAAAATCGCAACCCTTCAAAGAAATCGTAGCTCCATCGTCCAAAGAATCTAATCCGATGCTATCATTTGAAACGGTGCGTTTAGAAAATGATTTTAACACGAGATCGGATAATAGCTCATCCATAATGCTACCACCCGCACCATGAGCTAATTTTATTACATTTGTCATTTCCATCTCAACCTCTATATACAGATTTCAATCTAAATTTCAATGATTTTTAAATTCATTTGTTTGGACATTGGTGATCTTAAAGTAGATTCTAAATTATTTTCCTGTCAGCATGGGTTTATCCAAGAGACAAACTAAATTCAAAAGTCATTTCTCTTTTTTCTAAAAACTGTTTTATGTGTAAAATAGTTCGTTTAAAGACATTAAGAAAAAATTTAAAAAGTAATAAGACTCCTGAAAACTGCAACTAAAAGAAACATTAGGTGTAATTATGCCGATTCATCAAGGACGTTCAAAACGTAAAGCAACTGGAGCAAAGTTACGATCATTTAGGAAAAAGAAAAAGTATGAAATTGGAAGGGAACCTGTGGAAACAAAAGTGGGCGAGGAAAAGAAAAAGAAAGTACGAGTCCGTGGTGGAAACTTCAAAATTAAACTTCAAGCTGTACGTTATGTTAACGTAACCGATAGAGGAGTGACAAAGAAAGTTCGTGTACTAGGTGTTGAAGAAAATCCTGCCAGTTTAGATTTCACACGCAGGCAGATTATAACAAAAGGGACCATAATACAGACAGATATTGGGTTGGCAAAAGTAACAAGTAGACCTGGTCAAGACGGAATAATTAATGCTGTCACGGTTGAAGTTGTAGATTAAGTCGTGAAAATCGCTACTATTCAATTCTTAGAACATTATCGTCCTGTTTGGAATTATTTTGATTTCTTCTTTTTCAATAAATTTCAAAAATTATCAGTCCACTGGGAAAGATTATGATACCAAGAAGGAGCCTCTTAGGCCTTTCAAGTGTTGGTTTTGGGGTCATATTATTAGGTATAGGTCTCATTATCCTCGGAATGATACTTTCTAGTTCTGGAACAGGCCAATCAGGTCAGATACAGGGCGGAGGAATTATATTGATCGGTCCAGTTCCTATAATTTTTGGAACCAGCACGGCAATGCTTCTGCCGTTAATCATCATAGCGGTAATTTTTATGATCCTTATGTTCGTGCTTCCGTGTATTTTTCGAAAAATGTGGATTCCGGAATTAACTGAAGATCTATATAAAGCCTGTCCTGTTTGTGGACAAATCATCCCCAAAAATGCTCGATACTGTCATCAGTGTGGTAATGACATTACAGACTAGAGCGAACAATGTGCAACGAATGCGAAAACACGTATAGAGGCACAGCATATCAATTCTAAGTCCATAGAACTGCAAAGTATTTAAATAATTTTAATCGACCAGTTAAGACTCAGAATATGGCTTAACTTCAGGTTCAGGCTCAACTTCAGGTTCGGGCTCAACTTCAGGTTCGGGCTCATAATCGGGGAATAGTAATTTAATGAACGGAATTATTTGAGTTATAGGCTTCTCTTGGCACTTTCGTATTAGAT
>JAEORY010000048.1 GCA_016840645.1 Candidatus Borrarchaeota archaeon
TTTCTTAAAGCCTTTCAAGGCTGAAAAATGCGATTACTTAATTATGGAGGCTACATTTGGCAAAGAACAATACATTTTTCCCCCTTCCGAAGAAATTTTTAAAAATGCTAAAGATTGGATTGATGAACAGTTTAAAAAGGGATGCCCCGTTGTTTTGATGGGATATACTCTCGGAAAAGCACAATTACTGTGTAAGATATTTGAAGATTTCGCGCCTATCTACGTGGATGAAAAAATAAAGAAGATAAACGATATCTATAGAGAATGTGGAGTGCCACTTCTAGATTTTGAAAGTTTTGGACAAAACAAGCAGTTAAAAATCCCCCCATGGATCCTGATCACTTCACCTACAAGCGGAAGAGCAAAACTAATGCGAAAAGTTAATGCAAAAACTGCATTTTTCACAGGTTGGGGGATAGACACAGAAAGCTATGCATATCGAATGAAAGTAGACCGCGTCTTTCCGCTTTCCGATCATGCGGATTTTAATGAATTGGTGAAGACAGCTGAGACATGCAACCCCGAAAAGGTATTTATCAGCCATGGTTATGATTATGAGCTTGCATCACATCTACGAAAACTTGGCTTTGATGCACAACCACTTTCTTCTCGGGAAAGCCCTCTCATAGATTTTTCAAAAATCTGATCGGAACTGCTCTACCAAAAAAATAATTTTAAAAACAGGTGCTCACTAAGACCGCAGGGATCACGAATGAAAAAGATGTCGTTAACCATAACGGGAATAGGTCACGCGATCAACCATTCCTTTCAATTAATGATTCCTCCCCTTCTCCCATTTCTTGCCCTGGAATTTAGGCTCAACCTTATAGAAATCGGCTTACTCGTTACGGCTTTTGTTGCAGCGTATGGAGTTGGCCAGTTACCTACAGGCATTTTGGCTGATAGGATTGGCGCAAAAAATTTAATCATTGGTGGACTTACCATATGTGCGGTAGGATCACTTGTTGCTTTATTTTCGCCAAATATCTACATTTTATTAACTGGGTTCGCCATTATGGGCATAGGAGGAAGTACTTACCATCCAAGCGGGCTCACCATGCTATCTCATGCCTTTGATGAAAAAGGTAGAGGACACGCGATGGGTATACATGGTCTAGCAGGAAGCGTAGGGCAAATTGCGTCTCCAATAGCTTCTGGAGGCATAGCTGTTTTACAAGGCTGGAAAATAACATTTCTGATTTATGCGTTTTTAGGCTTTGGTTTCTCCATCTTTGTCTTTATCCGATGGCGAGGTAAAGATGTGGTTAGTAGAACAAGCGCACAAGCGCCAAAACAAAGAAATTCTTTAAGAAGGCTTTTATCAAAAGCTATCATCATAGTGTTTGTCCTGGCAATTTTTCAAGGATTTCTCTATCAGATCACGACATCATTTCTAATTCTATATTTGGTAGATGTGCGATCTTATAATGTTGCCATTGCCAGTTTAATGCTTTCACTACTTCTTGCAACAGGTGGTGTTGGGCAATACGTTTCAGGCGCACTCAGTGACAAATTTGGAAGAAAGAAAGTACTTATTGTTCTCTCACTTTCATGTGCAGGAACTGCATTACCAATACCTGTGGTCTCAAATGTGATTTTAGTAATACTCATTCTTGTTTTCGGTTTCATTTTATTAGGTTTAATTCCAACCACGAATGCGCTCATGAGCGACTTAGCAAAAGGAAGTTTTGGTGTACTCTTTGGAGTTTACTATTTGTTCGCTTTTGGTGTATCATCAGCGGGACCACCAATCGCAGGTTTTTTAGGTGAAAACTTTGGGCTGGGTAGTATTTTTTATTTTTCAGCAGGCATAGCAATTATTTGTTTAATAGTTACACTTTTGATTCCAGCACCGTCCCTTTCACAATAGACATCTCTTACAGTAAGAGTGCCTATCCACTCACGATACGAAGGTGGGTGGAGTCCCGGCTAGGACGGTTGAGCGGGATACCTGTCGCCGTATAGGGGACAGGCCTTGCCTGTTTTAAACTGAAGCGTTTGTACCGCAGTTCTTGATACACACGATAAATATTTATGGCAGCGATATAATCATGATCTGCTAGGTAGCAACACGAGGTACAATGAAAGAATCGACCTCGTTTTATGGCGTGACGGGAGCGGGGATCGCTGATTTTCTCCCCTTTCGCCCCACAGCGCGGGCAATAGGTCGAAGTCCATCTCGGATTTACTCGGACAATTCTAATCCTGAAGCGTGTGGCCTTGTAGCTGAGTATGTCATACAGCGCCCCTCGTAACCAATTCGATAGTTTGCGGTGTTTCGGCGGCTCATAACTGCGCAAGTCCTCTAAGATTATAGTTTTACACTGCCAGCGCAAGGCGGTCTCCAGCAGCTGATTACTTGCCAGGTGCAGGATTTCCTGCCGATAGCGGTTCAGTTTACGGTGCAGTCGTTCCAGTTCTTGGCGTCGTGTGCCCTGTCCCACCCAGTGTGCCGGATAACGGTCTAATTTGCGTTGCAGCTTGGCGATATGGTGATAGAGTTGCTCAATTCTGTGTAACACCAGTGTAGAAGGCGACCAGAAGATGAGAGTGCTTAATTGCGACCCAGCTTCACAGATTACCGAGGTCGTCAGGTTAATCACTCCTAAATCTGTAGCCAGCACACGATTCGCACGCAACTGTTGTGAGGGGTGCGTATGAGTGTGATCTTGTGACCATGGGCATTCCAAAAAGGGCAATGTCAAGCTGCCTTTCAGCGTCAGATAGCGTAAGGTGGGAGCACATAATGTGCTACCGGGCGAGTTAACACGTGATTGCAGTTTTTCAGGTAGTGACAGGGTACATTCCCGTCATATCCAGTGGGATCGTTGTGAAGGATGGATACGGCAGGGGACTTTCAGTCGGATATGGAGGGTGAGAGGATCTTCTGCCGGCTGCCAGTCATACTGAATGGCATTCCCGTCATCAGGGCTGTAGGGCAGGATAAAAGAGCGAATCTGTGGTTTCACCACTGTCGTATACGGAAACTGTATCAAGGCGCTTAAATCCAAGCCCAGGTGATAGTAGTAACGACGGAACATGCGCAGTGTTTGGCGGATCAGCGCCCAGCGGTAATACTTGCCTTCAAAATTCGCCAAGGTGAGGCCTACGGTGCGTACCAAGGTATCTAGGTTGCCTGTTACTCCCGTAAGTTGCACGATGCGTAACACATCAAAATAACACTGTTTGCGGATAGCTTGCGAACGAAGGATGCGTCCCACCTACTCGGCAATACAGCGTCTGATACGTGAGGGGAGATACACCATACGTCCCTTGAGGGTTAAGCTGACCCGTTGTTCGTTGACGACTTTGTAGGCTTTTTTGGTGCGGGTTGCAGCCAGTGTATCAATCCAATGATCCGACCATAACTCCTCTAATAACTGTTGAGCGGCGTGTAGCACCAGATCCCGTAGCATATCCAGTTGATGGCGTAAGGTAATATCTTGTGGGAGTTTGAGTGGATAGGAGTGCGTCAGAGAGGTCATGGCTGCGAGTATTCCCCGTGATGAAGGTAGTGTGTGAGTCCGGTCAGTTACTGGTATATATATACTCTAGGGAAGCTGCTATAAAAAGGCAGCGTTTCGGTTAGCAGTAACTGGTGAATTCAGCTAATCAGTTTCTACCCTGAAATAGTTGTCTCTCATATGATATAGATGACTACAGCTGACAAGATTTGTCTATAAAATTATAAACAGTTGACCACCTAAATTAAATGAACAAATAGGGTGAGTTTATGGAGTCCAGCACTCGTGACACAAAAGATGATCTCAGAGTTCGCGCCTTAAAAACATTTTTAGTTTTAGTGGAGACTGGTAACTTTTCTAAGACTGCCGAAAAATTAGACATAACACAAGGAACCGTTTCTAATCATATTACATCTCTTGAGAATTATTTTGGTGCTGAATTATTCTATAAAGGTGAACGAGCACGTGAAGGTGAAAAACTAACTCAGGCAGGTATAACGGTTTTAGAATTTGCAAGAGAAATTATTGCCATATTAAATCAGACTAGAGATGAAGTTAATAGAATAAAAGGTGCTGTAACTGGAACATTACGTATTGCAACTAGCACAATTCCAGGTGAGCATGTATTACCCAAATTCATTGCAAGGTTTAAGGCTAAACATCCGACTGTGGAATTTGAGGTGGATCTAAGTGACAGTGGAAAAAGTTTAGAGAAGTTAATAGCAAAAGAAATAGATCTTGCCGCAGTTGGAAGTTTAATTGGATATGAAGGAGATGTAGAGACATTTCAGATAGCCGAAGAGCAACTCGTAGTAATTGTTCCTCCAGAACACGAATTGGCATCTAAAGAATCCATTGATCCTAATGTGCTTGTAGATTTTCAACTTATTACAAGAGAAAAAACATCTGGAACACGAAAAGAAACTGAAAGGATCTTAGAGTCGTCAAAAATTTCCCTGGAAGAGTTAAACACATTAGAATTAGGAAGTACAGAATCAGTAATTACCGCGGTAAGTGAGGGGTATGGTATAAGCGTGCTCTCATCGATTGCGGCTAAAAAGGCTGAGAATTACGTTAAAGTGATCCCATTAGAAATTGCTGATAACAAGAGAAAACTTTACATGATCCGTAGGAAACAAGATTCGTACTCTGTTCTGATTGACACGTTTTGGGATTTTGTAAAAAATAATATTGATAAGAATGGATAATGGAAGCCGAGGAAGCGGAAATTGATTGAACTAGAAATACCTAATCTAGGAAAAATTGTCATTAAGAATATTGTATTTGACCTCAACGGAACATTAGCGATGACAGGGCACATAAGCGATGAGGTTAAAACAAAATTGAAGATGCTGGCAAATACAGTTAGAGTGATCATTGCAAGCGCAGACACTCGGGGTAACCTTGCAGATATAGGGAAAGAATTAGGAGTAGAGACACATCGCCTAAAATTAGACCAACCAGAAGATGAAGAAAAACGACTATTGATCGAGGAGTTAGGGGCAGAAAATACGGCAGCTGTTGGTAACGGCGTAAATGATAGTCAAATGCTTAAAGTAGCAAAAATTGGTGTTGCGATTATGGGTAGAGAAGGAGCTGCTGTTGAGACTATTAATAGCGCGAATATCGTGGTTACCGATCCAACTCATGCCTTAAGCTTATTTCTTCATCCAATTATACTTAAATCGACTCTCCGCAAATAAAAAAATAAAACAAGTTCAGCGAGTTACTGGCAAAACAACTTTATCCTTTTTTGATGAGGATTTTATAAATACCATTCTCGTCAGGCTCGATTACCTCAATAACTTCATGTCCATGCGAAAGCGCATAGTCCTGAATGTTTTTTTTCGCAGGAAAGAAGTCACCTATAACTTCTAGGATTTGACCAACCCGAATCCCCTTTAATCCACGCCGAGTAAGAAGTACTGGGACTGGACAGGCCTGACCGATTGTATCTACTTTTGCCTCTACTTCCGACATTCTATCACCTTAGAACATTAAAACTTTGTCAGATTCAGCGACCCAGTCAACAAAATCATGCATGCCTACAATTTCAGCGCCATCTATCAAATCGTTGTTACTAATGCCACGTGCATCTGTGCAGACACCACAAATACGGAGTTTACCTCCTTCTTCAACAAAGTTTTCTAATAACTCAAAATGGTTTGGATATTGCTTGGGTGCTTGTTCTTTCAATCCAACAAATACACCATCTTGTACTAAAAACATATTTACATTGTGTTCATCAATAAGAGACGTAATTGCAAATCGTAATGCAGTGTACGCTTTTTCCCTTCCATAAGGAGACTCAGAAATTACCACGGTAAACTTTGACATTTTATGATAACCTCTCCATATCAGTTTTTTTATATTTCAAATGAACTTCAGAGTATCCTAAACTAGAGAGAATATAAGATTTTTGATAAAACCAATTAGAAAATCTAATATCTATCATAGAGAAAAAAGGTATTGTTGTGGTTTCTAGTATAAAAGAATTTGATGAATTCTCAAAATAAGAAGATGTAATGAGGCTTTATAAACACGAAAATTATGATAAATACCCTAGGAGATATAAGGCTGATCACGTGTCTGATCACGCATTTTATCCATGTCAAGTTGGTTTTTTGCCTCTCTAAATACAGGTTCAATTTCTTTGATTAATTCATCAAGAAAAGGCGTAAGTTTTGTTACATCACTGGAAATGTGTAAAGTCTGATTTAAAACTTCAATTATAGCCCTTGCGGCACGCGGGTCTGATTGTAGAACGGGGGCTGTTTCCCCTAAGCAACAAACACCAGCTATATCATAAAGAGCCGCAGCCATTGCAGGAATAATGCCATTAGCACCGGTAACAGTCCCATTTTTGAAAAGTTCGGTTTTATCAGCTTCAATAAACAACTCAAGTGTTTCTTGAGAAGTGGATGAAATGAACACATGTGGGACTTCTGTTAAGTTATCACGTACAAAAGCAGCGGTCGCTATGACTAATTCGGCTTTGAATTCTTCTGCACATTTCTTTGCTAAGTAATCTGCAAACTCATAGACACCAATTGAGGTTGTAGGTTGATAATCACCAGTGATAAAGAATAAATCTTTGGTTCCACCATCTTCAAGTCTACTATGGTAAATTGTGGTTCGTGGAACATATAGAAGGCCATCTGGCTCTACAAGCACTTGTGGGGGAAAATCGCTGCAAAAAACTTCTGCCACTTTTGTGGCACTCAAAGCATCAATTAAAGAGGATATACATAATTTTCCTACATTTGCGATACCAGGCATGCCTATTAAAACGATTGATTTATCAATATCTGAAGGGGTCTGTTGAATTGTCTTTAAGTTAAATTTTGTCATTTCATGCTTCCCTTTCATCTTTCGATTTATTTAACAAAGATATGATTTGAATAATAAATCTCTGTTACTCCTATGTTTTAACATTAGGAAAAATGTGCAGTTATAAAAATATCTTTCTTTGGATACATAATAAAAAAAACTTCAAGTTGGCCACATTTTGAGAAATGCAATTTAAGAAAACGATGATTCTATTTAGGTACAAAGGAATTATCAGTTACTTGGCCTTTCACCTTTCCTTTTTTAATATAGGCTTCTACGACCTTTTTAAGGGTATTTAGTTCGATATCTAACTCTGAACTTAACTTTGTTAAATCAATCTTATCAGTTGCACTAACAAGAGCCTCTAAGAGCTTTTCACGCTTTTTATATGTGCCACCTTCGGTTTGGTCCGTTTTAATCGTCTTAATTGCGCCTCTAACATTTTTACCGCAATTGCATGTAAACGAACCCATCACGGTAATAGTGATATTTCCATTTTTGTCTGGCAGCGGACTGTACATTTGCCACGTCTTATTCGGTTTTATACCCTCAAATGAGGTATTACCGCAGTTCTTGCATTTCAATTTTTTAGCCATTTTGAAGACACTTTTTTAGCTATTTTAAAGGGAAAATTTCTTAAAGCCTCACTATTAGAGATGTTCGCAACAACTCTTAAAAGTTTACTGGACAAATCAAAAGAATAAGTATTATCAATGAACCTACCCTATTGGAAAGGGAATATTTCGGTGAGAAAATATGTTGTTCATGCAGGATGAAGGACCACCAGAAATAAATATACCAACTTTTCTTGAATTTCTAGGGATTCTTAAAGACGGATATGGAATAATTGCAGGGATTTTATTAGTTATTGGTGGTTTATTAGTGGTAAATTTGATTATCTATTTAGAGACCACCCGTGATATAACTTTTAAAGGTCTCGGAATTCGACTTCTAGCGATCTCGCTTACAATTGGTTTCGGTCTTCATTTCGCACTAACGACATGGGGCTCATTCATCATTTAACGTGGTTGCGGATATTTTTTTCAGAATCTTTAAATTGGACAATTCTAAGCATTTATTTAGCCTCAAGTACCGAAAAATCAAATAAAAGAGTATTTCGTTAGTTTCTTAGAAATACATTGTTAAGGTATTACTATGAGGGGATATCTAAGTCATTAGTGTTAAAATTTGCCTTCGTGCGCAAAAATCTTGGTGTTAGGGGATTTGAATAATACACAATCGCAGGATTTAAGAATAATGATTGAATAAGATTCGTAGATACTAATCGTTGTTCAATTAAGAAGAAGAATATGCAATATTTTTGCTCTTACGTGTAGTTTAATATAAGAGGTTCACTTTCATGAAATATGGTGTCTGGATTATCTTGGATACAGGTCAATGCTTAGTACACAAAGACTTCAGTGAACATTCGGAAATTGATGAAGACCTAATTTCAGGCTTTCAATCCGCAATTCTAACATATGCTGATTTGAAAATCAAGTCTATCGTAGCTGAAGATGTCCGTTTTGTGTATGAATCCACATTTAATCCTAGACTTATTTTTGTCATTGCAGCAGATATTAATGTAGATTTGAAAAAGTTAGAAGGGTTCATAGATCTTGTTAAACGCGAATTTTTGGCAGATTATCGTTATAGAATAAATACGTGGGCTGGAGATGTGAAGATTTTCAAACCTTTCGATGAGAAACTCGATAAGCTAATAAGAGAATGGCTCATCAAAACGGTAACTATAGAGACAGTATTAGAAAGAACGAAAGCAACTTTTAAAGTTATGATACCATCATCAAGAGAAAATAAAGAGATTAGCGAACTTTTTGGAAATGAAGGAATTGATGTAATTGCCTTAATTGATGGTGTAAAGCCTCTAAAGGAGATTGCAGAGAGTTTAAGAATTGATCAAGAAAAGATTAGACAGATTGCAGAGTACGCTATAGCTGGTGGATTTGCTTTAGAACAAATATCACCTAAACATGTAAAACCATGGGAAGAATTGATTGACGAAGAATACCCTTTTCGTGCAGATTTTGAAAGAGATGTAGAAAGAGACATGGAAGAAGATTTAGAAATGAAGAAAAAACTGGAAGAAGAGCTTAAGGGAAGAGTTGAGACGCTAAAAACTCAAAAGAAATTATTGGACAAAGAGGGTGAGTTAGATAAATTAACAATAACTGCTTTAACTGAAATCACAAAAGAGTTTGAAGATAAATTTGGCTCTTTGGAATCCAAAGTACAAAGATTGCCAGATCGCATTGCCGAACAAAGTGCTTTAAAATATAACTGTCCAGTTAGTATAGCTAAGATCGCATACCAAATCGAATTAGACGGCATTTTAGATGCGCAAATGGCATGCGAAGAAATAATGGAGGAATTTAAAAGGAGAAATGTTGTTGGGGCGCCTGTTCCTTCGATATATTCACATGAATTCACTTTTGCGCTTTCTGAAGGGCAATGGATTGAATACTTGCGCAAAACATTCGCTAAAGAGTTAGAACAATATATTCGAGATCTTGCAAACCTTGAGCGATCTGTATTAGATGGAAACGAAAAATCTGTAGAAAAAATGATTCAACTTCTAGAAGAACGAATAAAGATTATTAAAGAGATCATATATCCTGTTATGAATAAATGGCTTAATGATCATATTCACACAAAACCAATAGAGGCTGCGACAGCTATTTCTTCAGCATTAAAGAGATTATCTCGTTCTGAAACTTATTTCCTGCTTAGAAATGGAAAAACAAAACTATTTAGTACATTAAACAAAGTACTACCAATTTTGGAATCCAATAAAGATGATTCGCTAGAAGTAAAATACGCATTCCAAGATTATTCAATTGTTTTTGATGAACTTGAAAAGCCACTTGATTTTATCTCAAAAAGAAGTTTGTGTGAGATAATTTTAGAAGTTGCCCCGAGACCAAAAATTGAGATATCAACCGAACAACGTTCAGTTCTAGTAATGCACACACCATATAATAATGGGTTAATAGGGCCTGAATTAACAGATCCAGTAGATTTCTTAGAGCGAGATATTAAACTAGTGCGCTGGAGAGAAAAGGGGGAACTGGATGATGCACTTCGAACTGCAATAACAAAGGTATATAAAGCCATCAGATATCAAGGTCTTTCCCAACTTCATGCCGGCGCCTTAATAATTTCAAAACTAAATATTAGATTCGATTTACCCATAATTTCGACTTATAAAGCGTGTGTTGATCTAAAGAATTATTTGGAAAACTTAGAAGACAGCGATGATCTTGATAAGAATATAATTGATCACATTTTCAATTACGTAAAGGTTGAGATAATATAGAACAGTTTTAGATTAAAAGATTCAATAAATCACAAATAGCAATTCTCTATTTGACTTTTTTCGAATAATGCAGGGACTTCCCATTGGAGCCTGTTTGACATATATCCGATGGGGAATGGATGATTCAGGAAGCCACCCCTACTTATGGCGTGGTATTTTATCTGGAGATAAATGGGATTGGTATAGTTCAGTGTACCCACATGCTTCACAAATATAAGCTAAAAACTCGCATGATGTTTGAGTTTCTTTCGTTAGAAAATAAAGTGTTTCACAAAACTGATATGAGTTACATTTTGGACAGATCATCCTCTTTGAATTATTTGGGGAGTTATGTCTATGCCTATTCCTTTGTGAATAATGAACGCAGTACACATATGCTTCAGCATTGCTGCAAATATTCGTTACATCTTCTTCGTGAATATATGCTGAGTTTAAAGCTTTACATACATAGCCTTGTTCGCTATTCTGGAGTAAAGGGCAAACAGAACGAGCCATTTTGATGCACTTGACCAATTTCTTGTCAAAAGAAAACTAACTGAATTAGTATTTAACATTATCGGCGGGAAGTCTCCTTCCGACAGGTGGGGGATGAAAGCCGCTAGCTTTATTACGAAGCTCCGTCCTTTAAGGCGGAGTAGTTCACAATTCTAAAATCATATTCGATTATAAGAAATGAGTAATATTAATAGATTTTACTTCTGATTGTTTTCTTTTTCCAGCAGAAATGGAGATCTTGGCAGAATTCGAAGAGGGATATCCTGAAACCTACCGTCAGGAAGATATCTTCGTATTGTAAGGGGTAATACATTACTTAATAACTCGTGTTCTGCAATAATAATCGGGTCAAGAGCTTCTTCAGAGTCTACAAGGATGGGTGCACCCATGGAAAGTTGTAATGCACGCGCACCAATTATTCTACTCTTTTCATATTTCGTAAGATGTCCTGGACCAACTGTAATTTCCTCTGGGGACGCTGGAAATGGTATTGGAAGCTCCTTTCGTTGTTCTGTCACAATTGTCACCGAAGGAAATACAAAATTAAAAATAGGATGAAAAAAATCTCAAAGCAACAATAAGTATATTGTATTTAAAACTATCGTTCAGTGCGGACTAAAACAAAAATTTAGCAGTTTAGCAGATTTATGTATTAAATCAAATCTGTGTTAACTTGTGCTTCAAAAAGAGTATTTGTTTGTCCCTGGTGATACTATACGTTTGAAGATAGAATATAACAACAGATTTTTTGTTATTTATATTTCTTTATTAAGAAGACTCGTTTGTAAAGAATTGCACAATTCAAAACTCATTTTAAATTTTTCACAAATTACATAATTGGAATAAATGAGCTCAGTGAATTTTTTAAGCGGTGCTGTTAGTCTATGAGAGGAAATAATAAGAGGTGACTGTCTATGAATGAAGTTTATAAACCAGAGAAATGGAAGGGATTCTTTAAACCTTATAAAATCCTTTGCGAGTTATTTCTTAAGGAAAAGTCAGTGAATATTATCGATAACGTCCTGATGGGACACCGTGAGGTTTTCAGTCAAAACTTTGAAACAGCAAATCAGATTTATATAGGAATAACAAGAAGGAAGACAGTCGGTAGTCGTTATGAATCCTGATGACGGTAGAATGTTATAGCATAGCGTTGAAAGAGATTTTATATAACGCCGAAACTGTGTAATGATTAATTCAAAATAATTAAGGTAAGAAAGATTTGTTATTTCTTTTAAAAATAAGATAAAGCCTTCGGTCTTCCGTTATTGAACGTAAAAAACCCTAAACTTAAGACACAACGTTGAAAAAAACTTATTTCTTTATAAACGAACATCATGTCTTTATAAATAAGGGGAAAGAAGGCGAGCAGTTAGTTTGCCAACGTTTGTCAAAAATGTTGTAACGAAGGGGGAAAAAATACCATCGAAATCATTAAGAAATCCGTCGAAAACATTGAACATATCATCAAAACCGATGGAAAAAAATGGGTAGGTCAAAACGCTGACAAGTTGATACGAAACGTTGTCACCATGACTAAAACCATCTAAAAAACTACAAGAAAACTTAAAACTCATTTTAAACCTGTAAGAACTATTAAAAAATTCTTTAAAATCATGTGAACTGTTTTTTTCTATTTCTGTGTCGAATTTCATTTAATTGTTTCGACTTTCTATGTTGCTCAAAAGCTGTGTGATCAGTGTCGTTTTCCTTGAATTCGTTTTCAACTGTTTTGTGAATGCCGTCCTCGTGGGCTTGGTAACTGGTCACAGATCCATAACCTCTTCAAGCATAGCGGGATAACGTCCTTCAAGACTGCTGAACTACTGAAAAAAACAGTATTGATGAAGCATGTGTTGCACTCGGTGACGAGCGCACAGCCCGATAACCTTAAGGCTGGTCTTTCCTCTCACGGGAAGATGATGATTATCATAAAACGTGGGATTATATCAACCATTCCGCAGTTTTATAAATAATTGTAAGGTTGGAATAACAAAACGCGGAAGAATCCCGTATTATTGGTAGTTTCTACAAGAGTCTTCTTTTTTTCATAGTAATTCATTTTGTGCTTTTATACCCAAGATATGCAAATTTCCTACATTTACCCTGTTAAGGTATTTCTTAGCAATGTGATAGCATTCTGATGCCTGGGTCTTAGAGGTTGGGGGTAAATCCATCATTTTAAACGCAGGATAAAACGCCAAAAGGGAATAGGGGATATCTGGATTTATTTCAGATATAAATAGTGCGATTTGCTCTACTTCTGCAGCACTTACATACCCCGGCACAAGTAAGGTGGAGGCCATGAGGAGAGGTAAGTTTGGACGCTCATTATAAAACTCTTTTGCTATCATTTCGAAATTTTCGAAGGCTTTAGTATTATCGACTCCCGAGACGGCTAAACTTAAAGAGGGAGTGGCAGCTTTCAAATCGAATTTTATGTTTCCGCCAGTTTTAAGGGAATATTGGGCTGCTTTTCTTACAAGGGATGAATTACCACACCCATTCCATTCCCAGCAAATCCGTAATATCTTTTTCTTTAATTCTAAAGCACGTTTAGACGCCTTAAGTGCAAACGGTAATTGTGGTTCAGGAGAGCCTCCAAAGAAACACATACAACTAATTTGTTCGTTTTTTCGGATGGTTTTTACGAACTCTTCTACATTAATCAGGTGCTTTGGAAATTCCTTATGAGATGCATTCTGGCAGAATAAACAATTGAAATTACATCCATAAAAAAATACTGCCAAATTAGAATAACCTTGTTCAGGTCCTTCTCGATATGCAAATTCGGGATATCCTTGACCCGTACCTGCTGGGCAAAACCATGTCGCACAACAATTTGTTATATGTGGATCTAAGTAATATGATAGCATTCCTTGTTTAGTCCCAGCACCTACAAACTGTCCATTTTCATTTTTCCTTAAGCCGCAATAACCAATATCGCCTTCTCCAAGAGAACATTGATTGGAACAAAAATTGCATTGAATTCCATTAGGAGATTTAGGAGGTTCGGCAGGTAAACCATAAGGTAATCTTGCTTTTTTATGTGCCTTTTTTATATAAGGAAGCGAAGATGACGGATTCTCTCTTATGCAATCACCACAAATAACTAAGAAGTCGGATATTTCAACGCTTTTTGAACCACATAATTGACACGTAACCTCTTTTGGTTGGTAAAAACGAAATATCATCCTTCAACTCTCCAATGTAGGATTTTAATTATGTAGTTTAGGTGAAATTTCAATCTTTAGATTAATAAATAACTTCCAATAAAGTCTTGATCATGGAGCCAATTAGATCATATGAGAAATTTGCTGAAGTATATGATCTTGTTACACCTGAAGAATTCTATTTTGATTATTACAATTTTATTAAAAAAATCCTCAAAAGCTTGAATTTTAAGCCCCAAAATATTTTGGATGTCGCTTGTGGAACGGGTAGATTAGCAAAAATTTTTCTCGATAAAGACTATGATGTCAAGGGATTAGACATATCCGAAAGTATGTTAGAAATTGCAAGAAAGAGAGGGCTGAAGGTTTATCAATCTAATATGGTTGATTTTAATGTTGGACAGAAATACGATTTAATAATTTCTACTTATGATTCGTTAAACTATGTTCTA
>JAEORY010000648.1 GCA_016840645.1 Candidatus Borrarchaeota archaeon
TTAACTTCCTTCACTACAAGTGCAAGTAGACTATTCATAACTAGTCACCTCCATGAAGACTTCCTCTAGGTTGGGTTTATCATATTTCTGTTTAAGTTCGTCAGGAGTACCCTGATCTACTACCAACCCTTGGTTTATGAGCGCCACTCGATGGCATAGATATTCTACTTCAAGCATATTATGGCTGCTGAGTAGAATGGTCACACCTTCACTATCTGTATATTTTTTGATCATGTTTCTAACGTTAAAGCTTTGAATTACATCGAGTCCACTGGTAGGTTCATCTAAAATTGCGAGTTTAGGCTTCATCATTAGTGCTCGAGCAAGAAGAAGCCTTCTAAGCATACCTTTACTATAAGTTTTGACTCTATCGTTTAGTCTATCACCTAGATCGGCGATTATTTTTCCTTGTTCGACTATTGCGTCTATATCTGGTTTCGATTTAGCGTAGAAGCCTGCCATGAATTCCAAGAATTCGATGCCATTTAGTTGTTGATAGGCTCCAGCTTCCTCAGGTAAATAGCTTAGTATTTCTCGAACTTTTTCGGGTTGTTTAGATACCTCGTATCCGAATATTTTGGCTGTGCCTGATGTTGAATTAATTAGTGTGCTTAATATTCTGAGAGTAGTGGTTTTTCCAGCTCCGTTGTGACCTATTAATCCGAATATCTCGTTTTCACGTACGTTGAAACTCGCACCTCGTAGAGCTAAAGTGCTTCCGAAGTTTTTCGTCAGGTTATTAGCCTCTATCGCGTACTCCATGGTCACACCATTAATATGCACCGAAATACAGACTACCTTAAAAATACTTCAATTATAATACAGTCCTGTTTTTTATATCTAGAATTCAATATGTGAGGTGATTTAGATGACGGTGGATTTGGTTATTAAGAACGCGAGACTTGTATCTCCAAGAGGAATTACAGAAGCAGGTGTTGCAGTAAAAGAGGGTAAAGTTGTAACAATAGCAAGAGACATCCACCTACCTGAAGGCGACAGAGTAATCGATGTAAAAGGAAAATATGTGTTACCAGGAGTATTGGATGGGCATGCCCATACATTTCTTCCACCTGAGACACCATCTACTGGGATGAAGGCCGCAGCAAAAGGAGGAGTAACAACAATGTTGGAGATGCCTGGTACTCAGTTTGGCTGCTTCACAGCAGAAGATTTTAAACTTAAGCGTAAAACCATGGAGGAAAGCAGCTATGTTGATTTCTGCATCCACGCAGGCTGCGCAAGCGGATATCTAGGAGAACTTACCAAAATGCATGAATTTGGGTCCACTGGATCCAAATTCTTCATCAGCAGCGCTGGCCCAAAGTGGCCACAAACCTTCGACGGCGAAATTATTGAAAGATTCAAGGAGATTGCAGACTATGGCGGTCTTGCCCTAATCCACGCTGAGAATGACGCCATCCTGAGAGACAACCTCGAGAGACTCAAGATGGAAGGCAGAAAAGACTATGCAGCACATCTTATGTGGCGTCCAAGATTAGCTGAAGTCGAGGCAGGTAAAAGGATAATTGACTACCTTGAGGTAACCGGCTGTAAAGGTATGATTGTTCACACATCAGTGCCTGAAACTGTATGGTATAGTGCTCAATCACGCACTAGAGGCGCTAATACCTATGTTGAGACTTGTACGCAATACCTCTATATGACGGAGAATGATGTAAAAGTAAATGGTCCGTGGAATAAGTTTGCACCTCCACCGCGCACCAAAGAAGACAAAATGGAGCTCAGAAGGTTATTACAAGAGGGTTGGATAGATACAGTCGCAACTGATCATGCTCCTTATGGTAAAGACCGTAAGGAGGCTGGTCTGGATGATATCTTTGAAGCGCCTAATGGCATACCTGGGCTTGAAACGTTTTTACCCCTTCTTTTAAACGGGGTTTCAGAAGGTTGGCTTACTCTTGAGAGGCTTGTAGAGGTTTCATCTGAGCACCCTGCACGAATATATGGTATATATCCGAGGAAAGGAACATTAAGTATTGGGAGCGACGCTGATATGGTTATCGTAGACTTGAATAAGGAGGCCAAGATTACGAACGACGATCAGATAACTGCATGTGGTTGGACGCCTTATGACGGGATGAGGGTTCAGGGATGGCCAATTATGAGTATTAATAGAGGAAATGTAGTCATGGAGAATGATGAAGTTCTCTCAGAGCAAGGTTCTGGTTTGTTTATTCCACGCCTCGACGCCTAGACTTTTTTCCGGGTTTTCTCTTTAATTCTGTACCACATATAGGACAGACGTTATCTGATTGAGGTTTATTAAATTCCTTCCTACAGCCAGGGCAATAATATACCCATTTAAATCTACGTTTTATCCCTCTAGTGCTAAGTCCTGTATAGTTTAACCCGATTTCATCAGCTAAATTCTGAACACTATAGTCATCAGACACTAGTGTTGCGTCTTCATATTTTTGTGATATTTGATGAGCTAAAGCGAGGACACTGATATCTGTGTCAGATAATGCATGCGATTCACCCATACGTTGTGCACTTGATATCGTATGTTCTAGTGAGGATCCCTCTGGCATCATGATGATTAATTTTCCAGTCTCAGCCCAGTTAGATATTCTATATATAGCAATATCATCCTTTATCTCGTTTAGAACGAGTGGTGTAGTGTACAGTTTTGTTTCTTGATTGCTTGAAGAAAAACCTTGTATAAAGGCGCTAGTGTCGAGTATTAGAGCCTTCAAGCGTCCTCAACTTGTTTGTAGATGTATTAGCCGTTTCTGTATCCTAGTGTAGAAGGGAGTAAATCTAATGAAGCGTGTTTTGTTTTCGCTTACTGTGGCTTCAA
>JAEORY010000049.1 GCA_016840645.1 Candidatus Borrarchaeota archaeon
AAAAAATGTAGATGAATTCGCTATAGTAGACAAGAATGAACTGGATGAGAAACTTCTGGAATGGGAAAAAAGATATAATCAACTCCTGAAAGAAAAGACACAAGATATGTTAAAAAAGATAATCAAGGAATACAGAAAACAAAAACTGGATGAAATGAATGGTGTAATCCAGGATGATTCAGCAGGACAATAACTCATTAAATGACATAGCAAACTGCAAAAATATCTTCACTTTTCCTCTCTATGATGTTAAACTTTTTAACCCCTGATTCCTTGAGGAATTTCCTAAGGGAAAGTTCATTTATTTTCTTCTTCAAAACTGTTATAGCAACTAAATTATCGCTTACACGTTTAAGTTCTTGAATTGTCTTCAAAGGATTGGGTACATTTTGAAGTAATGTAAACGTTGTGACAATCTGAAAAATGCGTTCTTTAAAAGGAAGATAATCTGCATCTGCCAAAACTAATTCAACATTAGTGTTTTTTTTTTGGCTCTTTTTTTAGCTATATGTAACATTCTTAAGGATAAATCTGTGCCTATCAGTGCCCATTGCTTTACAACTTTATTTAAAAATAGTCCAGTACCAATACCAACATCTAAAATTAAAAGTGGGTGATTTTCAAGGTATGGTAAAATAGTCTCGTACTTTTCACGTTGAATTGAATTATATCGTCTGTCATATGTTTCAATATAGCTGGGCTCATTATAGAGTTTCATAATGCGTTTCTTATAAGAAAACTCATTTAATTCAGGCATAACTATCATGCCTTAATTTCTTGAAGAAAATTACAGATTGAGTGATTATTGTATACTCAAAAAATGCACTGTTATTATTGTTTTTAAATCTATTAGATAAGTTTTGGTTAAGAGTAAAGGGATTTAATTACGTCTCGTTAATTCTCCCTCATATTTCGGGGATTAAAAGGATTTAATTAATCCGTTTCAACCTCGTCCCATTCTGTCTGTATCCAAAGTATGTTATTACCCCTGATAAACACTTCTCCGTACTTAGCAAGTTTGTTTCCATCCTTTATTTCGATGGCATCGCTCAGGATAGAGTTCATATAGTTGTCGACACTCTGAAGGCGCCCTCGAAATTCTCTATTATCTTTGAGTCTTATAATTATTTCTGAGTTAACTGTATGCATCAATAACTTCAATGGTAGCTTTTCGGAAGCCATAAAATCATCACCTTTGAAAAACTTAAAAACTTAATAACTTCGCGATGAGTAGATATTTAAACATATCGAAATTTGATTTGAGTCAAATTTTGAAAAATTCAGTGCGTGTCTTAATTACCGTAATATACTCAAATTTTCTGATATTCACTAAGAAAAGCTACGCAAGCATATAAACTGTATATCAAACGAAAGGTAATTTAGATAGTCACAATCGTTATGTTTTTAATTTTATATGATGCAAATCTACCTGAGTTTTATAGAGGAGCAAAACAGTTTACCTCATTGAGGCTTGTTAAATGCAGATATTAATAGTGACTGAGAAACCATCAATCGCCAGAAGAATTTCCTACATATTGGGAAACAAAAAAGTGACGAAAGAGAAAGGTATGAGCAAATACACTCCAATTCATCGATTTAAAATTGATAATGATGAGATAACAGTAACCTCAGTTCTGGGTCATGTTTACTCTCTTGATTTTGAGGAAAAATACAACAAATGGGATAAGGTTGACCCAGAAACTTTATTTGATGCCCCTACGAGATATCGAATTAATGAAACAAATAAAGAGATCCCAAAGGTAGTTAACCAACTCCAGAAATTGGGCAAAGATGCAGATGAACTGATAATAGCTACTGACGCTGATTCAGAGGGTGAAAAAATTGGATACGATATTATGGCTATTATAGAAGAAGTAAATCCAGATATCATAGTGCATCGAATGAGTTTTTCTGCTGTAACAAAACAAGACATCCAAAAGGCTTTTGGTGAGGCGAAAACAAAAGAAATAAACAAAAAAACTGTTGAAAAAGTCGAATCTCGCCAGGAAATAGACTTAAGATCTGGAAGTGCATTTACTCGTTTTCAAACACTGGGCGTACGTAAAGCCAGACCAGTTTCTGCGCCTAAAATATTAAGTTTCGGTCCATGTCAAACGGCTGCATTATCTTTTGTCGTTGAACGGCATCTAGAACGTGAAGCGTTTGTTTCAGAACCATTCTGGTATATATATGCACAAAGTGAGATTGAAAAAGTTCTGTACGACCTCAAATGGCAAAAAGAACGCCTATTCGACAAAAAGGAATGTAAGAGAATTTTTGATTCGTTAAAAAAAGAAAAGAAAGGAACAATCGTGGAGTTAACCTCTGAAGAGAAGAAGTTGTATCCTCCAAAACCTATGAACACGGTGACATTTGTCAGTATGGCCGCAAAACATTTGCAAATAGCATCAGAACGAGCCATGGACATCGCAGAACGCCTTTACCAAGCAGGAATCATAAGTTATCCTAGAACCGAAACAGAAATCTATCCACGAACCTTTAGCCTTAAAAGATTGCTAGGGCAACATGCTGACCATCCAGAATGGGGTGATTATGTCTCAAAATTACTACAAAAACGCATACGTGCTACACGCGGAAATCGAGATGATAAAGCACACCCACCAATTCATCCTACTAAAAGTATTGAAATAGGCGAATTGGAAAAACTGCCTGAGATCAAGAAACTTGATAAGAATGATGTATGGTCAGTCTATGACATGATTTCAAGACATTTTTTTGCAACTCTAAGCATGCCTGCAGTCTATTTGGATACGAAAATAGTTATTCAGATCGGCCCTGAAATGTTTAACTTAACTGGAAAGCAAATAAAGGATAAAGGTTTTCTGGAGATTTACCCATTTAGGAAAATTGCTGAGAAATCGTTACCAGATCTTAAGCTAGGCGATGAAGTAAATATATCAAGCAAAATGAAAGAAGGCAAAACACAACCACCTTTTCTTCTAACTGAAGCAGCATTGATCAAACTAATGGATGAAAATGGTATTGGAACCGACGCGACCATTCCGGCACATATAAAGACGAATAAGGACAGAAATTACTTTAAAATCTCTGGAAGAGGAAGATCAATTAAGCCGACTGAGCTAGGCATTGCACTAATTCAAGGTCTAGGAAATATTGATGAGATGCTTGTAAAGCCAGATTTACGAGCATACATTGAAAAACAGACAAGTCGAGTTGCAGAAGGAGAACGAGATAAGGACTCTGTTGTCAAAGAATCATCAGAAAGCATGAAAAAACTGTTCAAAGAAGTTGTAGCCAAAGAAGAAACTTTGATAAGTGCCCTAGCCGAAGCTATAGAGAGCGAAAGGAGAAAAAGCGCTCCAAAGGTCGAGTTATTTGACTGTCCAAACTGCGGTCATCCAATTGAGATTTTTAAAGGAAAAAAGGGATATTACTTACGATGTACTAATCCAGATAAGAAAGAATGTAAAACATCATATCCACTTCCCGCAGGGATACCCAGAGCTGCAAAATTCATATGTCCTTTATGTGATAAACCGGTTATAACGATGACCTCGCCAAAAGGAGTACAATACAATCTATGTCCAATTTGCTGGATCGAAGAAATTGAAACAGAAGAAGGAAAAAAGCAACGTGGTCCATGCTTCAACTGCGAGGTTGAGGATTGCAAGGGGAAGGTTGTTGATGAAAAATCACGTAAAAAGTGTCCTGTTTGTAAGGAAGGAGAATTAGTCGAAAGAAGAGGAAAATACGGCAAATTTTTGGGTTGCTCTAATTATCCCGAATGTAAAACTACGATTACATTATATCCTGGTGATCGCCCTCTGAAAAAGATCTGTACATGTGGATGGCCGATTATCTCAAAACTCTCCAAAAATAAAAAACGTTACTACAAGTGTTCGAACAAAGAATGTACTGAAGAAATTGATTATAAAGAGGCGCGAAAACATGAGAGCGGGGTAGTTAAATGTCCTGCTTGTGGTAAAGGAGAGTTATTTGAGCGTACAGGCAAATTTGGAAGATTTCTTGGCTGCTCTAATTATCCCGAATGCAAAACCACGATTACATTATATCCCGGTGACAACCCATTAAAAACTGCCTGTCCTAAATGCGGATTTCCTCTTATCAGTAAACTTTCAAAACAAAAGAACCGGTACTGGAAATGCCCCAATAAAGAATGCGATTATATTGATTTTCCAAAAGCAACGACCAAAAAAAAGACAAGTTAGTGGAAAATTGAGAACCAGTATATTTCTAGAAGAATACAGATTGTTTCATGAAGTAGATTTTGGATAACGATCCCAATGAAAAGAATTGTTAAAAAGATTGGTTATGACTATCTACTCTTCTTATCTGTATTAGTCTATGATTTGTTATTCCTCAAGGAGCTCATCCACAATTCAAGAAGATATCGAAGAACTGTTGTTTCTCTATTCGCAGTCAGCCTAATGGCACTTCTTACCTTAGTTTACGCTATTCTAGGAGTATTTATAGTTAATGTCCGCAATAATTCGCTGATTTTGGTTCTATATATCGCAATACTAAGTTTATTCTTAGCCTCAACATGGCGGACAAGAATTACCATAGCCCCCCCAATCAAACCTGTGGAATCGACATCACTCTTTTTTCATACAGACGAATCCCCTTATCATAGTCTATTTTTCATGCATCAACTTCTGGAAGCAGCGCAAAAATCACGACTTAACGGAGAATTAGAAAAGACTTGGAAGTTTTTAAAGCACTTTCAAAGTGTGTGGAATGAAGTGCTTTTACGCAAAATAAAAATTTTTCTTCATAAATAATGCTTGGCATTTCTTCATGCTTTTTCCTTCGAAAGCTAAAGCCGATTTAAAAAATTAAGGCTTCTAAGGAGTTAAATAGTTTGAAATCAATTAATAACGAGTAAGGGAATAGCGGAAAATTTCAGTTATTTTTTTGGCAAGGATATCCCAACTAAAGGTGCTTTTTACCCATTCCCTACCTTTTTTAATCAAAGAAGTTCTCAATTTATCATTGTTTAGAAGAGAGATCACAGTATCTATGATTTGTGTAGGGTTCTTTTGTTCGATTAGAATTCCAGTCTTTCCGTAATTTAATGCTTCTGGAATTCCGCCCACTCTAGAAGCAATCACTGGAACTCCGCTAGCCATAGCTTCAAGCATTACCACACCCAGCCCTTCGGTATCTCCCTTTGAGTCTATAATCGCGGGCAAAATAAAAACATCAGCAATCGCGTAGAAGTATGGAAGGTCATCATCTTGCACCGTTCTACAGAATACTGTGCTATCCATAACTCCTAGTCTTTTTGCTTGGCTGATTAAAATATTTGTTTCAGGACCGTCGCCTACGATTACTAACTGAACTTCTGGAAACTCTTTTCGTATTAAGGGTAATGCATCTATTAGATATCTTATACCTTTCCGCTCAACCAATCTACAAACAGTAAGAAGAATTGGATCGCCATTACAATTATATTTTTTCCTAACAAGGGAACCATCTAAATTTGGATTGAATTTCTTAGGATCTACGCCTGGGTAAACCATTTTCAATTTATTGGGGTTAACGCCCATTCGTTCAATTTCTTTTTTTGTGAAATTTGAATTAGGTATAATTACATCAGCCATTTTGAAAACTAAATCAAGGGCAGGCAGCATAAACTGATATTTAGATTGGGAAAGGGCAATTTCAACAGGAAACGTCCCAACTATCAGCGGTCGGTTAAAAATGCGTTTAACCAAGATTCCTATGAGTCCTTGTGGGAGCGCCCAGAAAGGGCAGATTATATCGGCATTATAGTTCTTACAAATTTCTATAGTCTTCCGTGCAGCGTTTAGCAAGTAAAAAGGCGTAAGCATTTTTGCAAATGCTGATTCTTCGAGATTAGCGGGCATTCTATCTCGGTAAGTCAAAGTTTGAAGCCATGGTGGGCGCATATACGTGAAACGATGTACGTGGATACCCTCTAAAATTTCCTCGTCTAATACTAGTCCAATATCTGGTATCATATAATCCTGAGGTGAAACAACGTGAATCTCAAAGCCAAGTTTTACAACCCGAGTAAACAATTCAAAAAGAAATGGAGAAACTGGATCGTTAAGGTATCTAGGAAACGATGGGGTGATTATAACTGCTTTATAAGTCATGAATTCGCACCAGAAACCGCTATAAGCAAATGGATGAATGTTCTACACGAAGGCTATTCAATTTTGTTACTACAAGATTAAATTTCAATAATGTTTCATTAAAGAGTTTAACCCAAACATAGTGTAGTAGAATAAAAGACTAAGTCAAAGAAAGTTTAGAGAAGTGTTTGATGTAGTTTTTAATTGAAATTTCAAGATAACAAACATATGCTAATCTACAACTTTCATTAATGATACGTATATAAAAAAAGGAAAAATTCACCAATTATTTAGTGTAGTAAGAATAAGAAAAGGAGGGCTAGAACGAAATTGGAACACCCTGAAGGAAAAAAACTCACCGAAATTGAGTTGTACGAACTCATCGTGCCAGGAAAGATATTAGGTAAAGAAGTTGTTGATGCTGGAGCAAGAAGGATCGGAATAATCCGCAGTGTAAGATTGAGTTTATCAGAGCTTCCTCAAATTAAAGCAGAAATTGTTGTTAAAGGTCTTGAAGTAGAATTTCCTGTAGGTATCGAAAATATCCAAGCAGTAGGAAATATTGTTCAACTAAAGACAATTATTAAAGAGGCGCGCGAAATTGAAGTGCGCGAGGTTATGAGCCTAAGAAAAAAGATTTTAGAAGAAATAAAAGCATATATTGCCAATATTTAACCATCAAGTATTCAAATGTCATTAAAAATTCAAGATTTCGCTGAACAAGGCAACTATGTAAAATTATAAGCCGATGAGGATAAAATAAAACCTTTCAAGAGCGTATACGTTTAGTTTTTTCGAGGATTTCAAGCCATAAAATAGTTAGACGTCCTATTGTCATAAGTTCGTCAGCATTAATTTCTTCTTTTAATCTCCTCATCACATTTTCAATTTGTAAACAAATGGTTTGATCTAATTCCGTCAAAAGAGATTCTTTCTCTAATTCTTGAACTTCTGCTTCATCGGAGACTATTAACACCTTTTTTTCACACTGAGGGCAAATAATATCATCTTTTAATTGAAATAGAGGACCAGAACACTCTGGGCACGCCTCATTTAGCATTGTCGCGCCCTTCCTCATCAATTCAACTGCTTTTTGAATGCCTGCCTCTTCTTTTTTTGTATCAGATTCTTTCAACAGTCTCGCCTGCAGTTCAGATTCCTTTAACAATTAATGTATAGTGAAAAAGTTTTAAAAACCTCTCTTACTGCTGTATGATTAATGAATATGAATAGTTTACTATTAGTTCCTTTGCTGAGGTGGCGAAACAAATGAGCGAAGAAACACAGGAAAAATTAAAGCACGTCCTCCAAGTCCTTAAGATGATATCAGAAGATACCAGTGTCCCCAGAAATATTCGAAGAGCTGCCAATGAGAGTATCGATGCAATAGAAACAGATAAGGTAGACAGCGCTGCGGTAAAAGCTTCTAATGCGATTTCAATTCTAGATGAAATTTCTCAGGATCCAAATTGTCCACTCCATGCTAGGACGCGAATATGGAATGCCGTTAGTATCTTAGAGACAATCTCTGATTAAATCAATCAAATTTCTCATTTTTTCTTTTCAATCTAGTTTTTTTGTATTTAGAAAATTTTGCATGAGGCAAAGGTATTTTGTCATTTAAAACTTGAAAGAACCGTTTATGTTAATTTTTAACTAACGAATTAATTTTATCAAAAAATTAAGTTTCGCAGCCTCCTCTATCAATTCAGCGAGATAATAGGCGTCTTTTAAAGAACTTCCACCAACAACAATTCCATGGCGAGCAAGAATGCAGGCACTATGATCTTTAAAGCGATTAACTACGAGATCAGCAAGTTTCTGCGAACCGGGTTCAGCATATTCAACAAATTGAAGTGCTCCAATGAGGATTTTGCTCTCAGCGGTCAATAATTCAATTGGTTTTTTAAGAATCGAATAAAGAGTCGAATAAAGAGAGTGAATATGAATGATAGCCCCAATATCAGACCTTGCATGATAAATTGCATTATGCATAGGTAATTCTGATGAAGGCTGACCCCCCTCTACCACTAATCCGTCAAGAGTTGTTACAACAAGATTATCTAAAGAGATATCAAATAATGATGTTTGACGAGGAGTAATAATTATTTGAGTTCTATCCTTTGTACGCACACTTACATTTCCTCCCCAAGCCTTAGCAAGCCCCCTTACATAAAGAAGTTTACAGATTTTAACAAATTCGCATTTAAGTGCTGTTGACATATTTAAAGACAACCCAAATTGAGGGATTTGAACAAAAATCAAAATTATAAGTTAGAATGAACCTTGATCACGTCAATTTCTAATACTTCAATGTCTGAATTAAGTAATTCGCTAACACTGGGTTTAGTAAATCCTTCATCTCCTGTTAGCAATTCTTTGACATAGAGGCCTCCTTCACAGTGAACAATAACTTCCATAATATAATCATCAAGGACTTGATTAATCTTCAAACTAAATACTCTTTTCTGGCGAATCTTGTCTACACGCCTGTGCAGAACTCGTTGAGGTGTCCGCTGATCGATGGTGATAGATTGAAATGCTTGCTCAATTCTATTTACATCAACAGCTTCTATTTTGCGAGAAACCTTTACAAGCAATCTATACGTTTTTTCTGTGAATTTAGAGCGCGCCTTGATTTGTCTAATTATCTCTCGAGTAATCTTCCTTAAATCTAATACTTCTACTTTTCCCTGAGCATAGTTGTTGATTGCCTCTTGAAGTTTATCTAACGAAATGTTGCGTATTTTAGGCTCTTTAATTTCAAGCACAAAGGGTCTTCCATCTCCAAGCATCTTTGCGTCTATATCTTCGCGTCCTGCAGCGTGAAGAATGCCATCTTTGCCCTTGGTTAATTCTAATGTGGGATTGGAGATTAGTTCTTCTATTGATTCAGAATATCGTTTCCCCGTCCCATTACATTCACTGCATCCTTTTCCTTGACATGATGAACAGATCCACGTACTTTGTGGAATTCCTCGAATTAATTTTCGGTAGCGACCGTAAATGAAATGCGGATTCACTTTTAGGGAGATTTTCTTCTCTGTTCCGTTGAAGAATACAACAATATCGGGGTTTTCAAAACTCACGCTCTTTCCGGTCTGTTTTTGAATGTATTTCCCGAGCTCTCTATTTATTTCAGATTTGCATGCCTCCCCTGAGTCAATATGATGCCTTGCCCTGAACTCGTCTGCTCGTTCTAATAATAAAGTCGAAATTCTAGACCCGACAAGAAAGGTATCAAAATCAATATCTTTGATTTTTTCAATAATTTCGTCTGCATATTTTGGCAAATCATCAAATATTCCTTCACATAAAAAGCACTCTGAATCATGGGGTTGCATTTCTATTCCAAAAATGAATAGTGTTTTAATAGCACTCTCAAAGTTACCATGAGAGGCAAGGACTTTCAATAATTCTACATCTTCAAGGCGATGCGCATTCATAGTTAGTAGAGTTTTAATTGCAAATCCTCGTTCTTTATTAGTCAAACCACTACCATAAGCCGCAAATTGCCGACCAAGACAACTATCGCATAGATATTTGTGGGATTTAAGAAGTTTAATTGCCTTACTGCAAATCTTATTGTCAAGGTGGTTTTCATTCATAGAAATCACTTTAATTCCGTAAAAACAACTCAAGGAAACCCGCTACTTCTACGGTGGAAGGAAAAAAGACAACATAATGATTGTGAACTATAGGTCCATGGGTATATCAGGAAGCCCACCGGGCATCATAGGAAGTCCTTTCATCCGCCTTCGTCCTCTCATGCCTTTCATAAGTTTTCTGAGCATGTTGTATTGTTGAAGTAATTCTCTTACATCTTTTATATCTGTTCCAGAGCCCCGTGCTACACGAACAACACGAGAACGTTTCAAAAGTTTAGGATTTATTAATTCTTCACTGCGCATACTATCAAGAATATGTTCCCATCGCTTGATTTTTTCTTCAGACATTGATTTCATTTCATCCGGAATATTAGATACCCCTGGAAGAAAACTGAATATCTTTGACAGAGAACCCATTTTTTTCATTTTCTTGATCTGCTCTCTGAACTCTAACAGGGTGAATTTACCTGAAAGAAATACTTTGGCTTCTTTTTTAGAAGGGGTGACTTCTGCGTCTCTCAATTTTTCAATAAGGGATGATAGATCGCCCATTCCAAGTAATCTGCCAACAAATCGAGGACTATTAAATCTCTCCAAATCCTCGATTTTTTCACCAATGCCGATGAATTTTATCGGGGCTTCTGTTGCAGCAACTGCAGATAAAGCACCACCTCCGCGAGCACTTCCATCAAGTTTTGTTACAAGTATTGCGCCAATATCTGTAGCATCTTTAAAAGCTTCAGCCTGAACATACGCTTGTTGACCAAGAGTTCCATCTATTACTAAAATGATCTCTTGTGGATGAATGGCACGTTCTATGCCTTTCATTTCCTCTATAAGTGATGTTTCATCTTTGTGACGTCCGGCGGTATCTACAATAATTACTTCATGTTTTTCATTTGTAAATTGCTCAACCCCTTTGTTTACAACCTTTATTGCGTCTTTTTCCGAAGTATCTCCGAAAATCGGTACATTTATGGATGCAGCAAGTTGTGAGAGTTGATTAAACGCTGCAGGGCGATAGGTATCACCACATACGAGTGCAGTCTTGAATCCTTTCTTTTTATAAAAATAGGCTAATTTACCACAAGACGTTGTCTTTCCGCTGCCTTGAATCCCAATCAACATTATAATGGAGGTTTGACCAGGTTTTATACGAATAACTTCGGTTTTTTCACCAAGAACTGTTACAAGTTCATCATAAACGGTCTTTATAACATGTTCTCTTCTAGTGATACCTGGAGGAAGTTCCTTTGATAGCGCTCGTCGTTCAATGTTCTTTGAAAGTTCGAAAACAAGATCAACCTTGACATCAGCTTGTAACAGGGCTCGTTGTAAGTCTTTTACAAGTTCCTTAATCGCTTTTGCGTCAACTGTAGGCATACGAAGTAATTTGCGCAGCGCACCATTCAAAGCACCACTAAGTTTTTCAAGTACCAAAATAATTACCTCACTCTATTTCATGTGGTCAATCATTAAGTCATAAATATTTTCATATTAAATAAGCAGGATAAATAGAATTGAAAAATATTTAAGAAAATTGGCTGATGAGACAGCAGTACTTCACCTGTGTACATTTTATCTAACCTCCGCAAGAAGACTCCATCCGTCAGGGTGGGGTAATTGACGCTTCTCTTTTAGCATCTTTTACAAGTGAAATGCCCCACTCAGCTAATTCTTTTGCGCGTTCTTGTGTTTTTGCCTCAGCAAAACTTCGAAAAATTGGCTCAGTACCACTGGGACGAATAAGAACCCAACCATCATCCGTAAGAATCTTCGTACCATCAATTGTAATCGAATCGTACTCTCTTGTGTTTTCCAAAATTGTTACAATTACTTGCGCTTTCTTTTCGTTCGGGCACGAGGTCTTGAGTTTTACATTAAAATACTGCGGCAACTCGCCCAATAAAGTAGATAAACTTTTTTTCGATATAGAAACGATCTCTGCAATCAATGCAGCAGTCATTGCCCCATCACGCACAGGTTGAAATTCACTAAAAAATACACCTCCATTTTCCTCGCCTCCTATGATCGCATTTTCCCGCAAAATTGCTCTTGAGACACCTACAGATCCGACTTTTGTCCATACAATTTCACAATTGTACATTTTCGCAATCTCTTGAATCATTGAAGAAGAAGCAACGGGCGTTACTACTTTGTTTTTCGGATTATTTGACAGGACATGCTTTTCGATAAGTGCAAAAGTACGATCCCCTGGTTGTACTGCACCTGTTTCATCAACAAATATCGCACGATCAGCGTCTCCATCGTGCGCTACTCCAAAATCTGCACCTACGCTTATTACAATTTTTGAAAGATCTTTAAGTGTCTTTGGGGTGGGTTCTGGGGTTCTTCCTGGAAAACTACCGTCAATGTGGCCGTTAATAGTTATTACACTACAGCCAAGTTCCCTAAGTACATACGGGGTCACTAATGCGCCAACAGAGTTTGCCGGGTCAACGACTACTTTCAATTTTGTCCTTAGAATCTCATCTTTGCCTATCACATGTGACTTTATCGCTTCTTTGTAAACATCACATGCCTTTGACTCCATTTGGATGGTTCCAATCATATTCCATTCTGCCAGATGTTGTCTTTTTTCAAAATAAATTGTCTCAATAGCTAATTCCTCTTCACTAGAGATTTCAACCCCATCTCTATCTATTACCTTGATGCCATTGTATTCAGGTGGATTATGTGACGCTGTAATCATTACGCCCCCTCTAACACCGTAGAGAGGTATCACATACTGGAGTGCAGGCGTTGGGCATAAGCCGATATCAAGCACGCCGAGACCTGCGGAAACGATGCCTGAAATGACAGCTGATTTCAGCATTTGATTACTTGTACGCCCATCGCACCCCACAACCAGGGTTCCTCTCCCGAAATGGGTTGCAATGGCACTACCAATATTAACACAAAATTCAGCAGTAATTTCTTTATTTGCAACACCGCGTATGCCGTTTGTACCAAAGAGTTGTTTCTGTGTTCTTATCATTTTTACCACTTTAAGCCTTGTAGATACTTTATTGATATTTTAATCTAAACTCTTATACTTATTATAAAAGCTATCATTAAACCCTTAAATTGCTTGATAGTTTTCAAAGAGATTCCCACCTCATTTTAAACTATTCCATCTCAGATGTAAGGAACAAGATAGATCTACTACTTCATCAAAAGATTCTTAAAAGGAGCATGATATCCTTTTTAGGACAAGAAAAAGGTGAGTTCTGATGTCCAAGAAGGTTTTTACATATCGCGGCCATACTCTTGATGAGTTACAAAAAATGTCTATGGATGAAATCATTAAACTATTGCCAGCACGACAGCGGAGATCTTTACTACGAGGTCTACCACCACGACAAAAAAAGTTATTGGAAAATATTCGAAAAGCAAGGCGCGCGATCAAAAAAGGAAAAAAGGTACTTATTCGAACACACAATAGGGACATGGTTGTTTTACCAGAGATGATAGGCTTCGATATTGGTATCTACAATGGAATAACTTTCATAGAGGTCACAATAAGACCAGAAATGATTGGTAAGTATTTGGGTGAACTCGCCCCGACATGTAAAAGGGTAAATCATGGTAATCCTGGTGTTGGAGCTACTAAGAGTTCTCAGTTTGTACCACTCAAATAAGCAAGATAATTTATCTTTTAAAATGTGAATTTGAGATTGTCTCAAACAGCAAGCTTACTTACAAAATAAGATAGCTCATTCTTTACAAATCAGCAAAACAAGACTTTGAGTTTTTGGAAGAAGTCAATCAATCTCACTTAATTTTCTCTGAGACGTAAATGCCATCCATAAACACACGAATGTCCTTTTTTCTAATTTTAGTTGATTGTTGTATATTTGCAGCGGTTTGAGCAACTTCTTCTATATTAATACCCTCAATAAGCAATGTATCTTTGCCTTCCATGCGTACAGAAGTGTGTCCAATAATACGGGCTCTTCTATGAGAACGTTCACCGGTAAAATTTTTGATAAGAACTTCTGTACCCCTAACTTCTACTGAAATCGGGAAATGTGAATATACAATTTTCATTTTGTAAATAAACCCATCTGTCACGCCTTTGAGCATATTTCGTATATGGGAAGCAATAGTACCTACAAATGCCCTTTCTTTTTTTCTAGGAAAGTAGTTTTGGGTCTTAATCACATTATTTTCTTTTATAATTGAAACGTGAGCATGGCTAAAATCTCTTTTCAGTTCTCCCTTTGGACCTTTGACCATTATAGTAGATTCAGTTAAATCCACACTTACATCCCTTGGAATCTCAATCATTTCTTCAACGAGAGCTTGTTTCACCATAGTAATTCACCTAAAAAATTTAAGTCAAAATCCTTCATGTAAGATCTAATATACGTAAGCTAACAGCCGTCCACCGGTTTTTTGGTGTTTTGCATCTGTATGAGACATAACACCTTCGGGTGTTGACACTACGAGCAAGCCAAAGCCTCTAGCTGGAAGATATCGTTTTTCCCATCTTTCAAAATCTCTAAACTTAACAGGATAACGT